>JBBUCB010000001.1:0-1178 GCA_038058005.1 Patescibacteria group bacterium
GGCATAAACCTCACCCCTGAGATCGCGCCATACCGGGGTCTCCTTGAGGTATCGCCGGTTTTCTCGACGCCGTACGAAAAAGAGAGCAGCGACGAAACGTCGGTCACCCGGCGCCTCTCCGTCACCCCCAAGAATTCGCCTGCTTTGCGAAATGGTTTTGGAAAAACTGACAAACCACCCGGAACAATACGCGCGAAAACTAAAAATGCGCAGTCCGGGAATCGAACCCGGGTCTCCCGCGTGGCAGGCGAGAATTCTGCCACTAGACCAACTGCGCGTGCCCCTTACGAACAACATCCTTTTTTGTTTTGGGACTTCGGCAGTATTAAAAGTACGCCGGGCGGGGATCGAACCCGCGATCTCGCGCGTGTGAGGCGCGCGTCCTAACCACTAGACGACCAGCGCCTGCATAAATGCAATCCGCATCTATCAAAACACAGATAAAGAATTGAAAGCAATTGCCTGGCAACGATACGGGGAGATAGTTTAGGGGCAGAACACTGGATTGTGGCTCCAGTAACCCGGGTTCGATTCCCGGTCTTCCCTCTTTTTTGGAAAACCTGTTTTTCACTTCTTGTTTAGTTACGCATGCCGCTGCTTGAGCGCAGTTGGTCTAGTGGCAGAATTCTCGCCTGCCACGCGGGAGACCCGGGTTCGATTCCCGGACTGCGCATTTTTTCCAGCGTCCACGGAAAATGCTCCTAACAGGGGTCGAACCTGTGACCTTGGGCTTATTAGACCCACGCTCTGACCGACTGAGCTATAGGAGCCCTGAAAGTTGTGTCATCAAAAATAATTCAAGCGATCCCAGGCGTGTCGTTTATTTTACATTACATCAACGCTGTATTGCCGCGATAGCTCAGTTGGGAGAGCGTCAGACTGAAGATCTGAAGGTCGCTGGTTCGATCCCGGCTCGTGGCATTTTCGGACTTGGGAGCGTTTTATCGTGTGGAAAATTTAAATTGGGGTGTCGTCACAGCTCCTATAGCTCAGTCGGTCAGAGCGTGGGTCTAATAAGCCCAAGGTCACAGGTTCGACCCCTGTTAGGAGCATTTTTACGGTGGCAGAAGTGCGGTCTGCCCGCCGTCGCCTCCAATCCCTTCGACGTCGTCGGGCTCGTTAACCCGCCTCGTCAACGGGCCCCTTCGACATCTGGTCGTTGGCTCTTGTCCCCCTTG
>JBBUCB010000002.1:0-5159 GCA_038058005.1 Patescibacteria group bacterium
TCAGGATTTCCTCTAACCATAGGGGCGTTTAGTACTTGGCAGCTTCTATTTGCTCCAATTCTTTCTTACCAAGACTACCCCATTACAGCTTGATTGTCTTCTTTTTTTCAACAGCTGAACAAAGTGCTCGTCGCCGAACGTAATCCGGTAGTTAGGCCGCCTTTCTCCTGTAAACAGCGGGTGTCTCTTCCTCTTCGGTGATTTCTGCTGCATCGCTTTCATCTATTTCGCCTACGAACTCAGGTGCTGTTTGATTAGATTTCTCCGCACTATCAGACGCTCTTGCAGCCAGCTCTGCCTGAACTTTTTCAAGCCTCTGTTTGGTCTCTGCGGACAAAGTCGGCTGGTCTGACTCTGATTGACTGACTAGAACTGGGGCGTCGTAGCGAGAAGTATCCTCCAAAGTCTTCTCTAGCTTGGTACGCAAACTATCGGCCTTGGTTAAATCCTGTTCCCGCATCACACGCCGCGTTTCGGCCGTGGCTGCTGCCGCTGCCTCCATTTTTGCACGCGTATCTCTTTCAGGAGGAAGGGCTGGCGCCGCCATGTTTTCCGTCGCTGCTTCCTGTGCTGGCATCCAAGCTTCTCGATGATTAAAGCTTCGTTCAAATTCCATCATAACCACTATTCATTACCAGCTTCTATTTGCTGCAGTTCTTTCTTGCCTAGACTACCCCATTGCATCTTCATTGTCTTCTTCTTTTTCAACAGCTGAGCGAAATGCTCACCACCGAGAATTGTTGGCACAATCACGAAAGTGGCGCCCAAAGCGTAGCAACGAGCGGCATCGGCCGATGATTTCACCGTTACGATAGCTGTAGCCCGGGATTTGTGACGTTTTAGGAAATCGAGAATATCTTCGTTAACAGCCATGTCAGGGATAGCTGAGACCACCAGCTTGGCTTTGTCGGCCCGAATAAACTTCAAGACTTCTTCATTGCCGGCATCGCCATAAACAACCTTAACGCCCGTGTGCTCAAGCTCCTCAATCACCGCTGGATTAAAATCGAGCACGAGATAGTTGTCTGTCAGTTCTTCAATTTGCGGCAAAATTTTCATGCCCATTTTGTCGTAACCAAGCAGGACGACCTCGGGAGCCGGTCCTTCGTCATCCTGTTCGTCTTCGGCTCGTAGTTTCAGTCTCGGCAAATAGTTCGCCAGCCATTCGTACACTCGTTCGTTAGTGGCAATCATGTACGACGAACAGGCAATTGTAATCAAAGCCACCACCGTCACGAGCGAAATCAGTTCTTGGTCGATTAAACCAAGCGCCACGCCGCCGCCGATCACAATAAACGAGAACTCACTCACCTGAGCCAAAGTCGTACCGGTCAGGAAACCCGTTCGTGGGTGATAGCCCATGAGTCGCATGATGGCTACCAGAACGATTGGGTTGCCAGCCAGAATCAATAAACTGAAAGCAACAATCGGCACCGCCAAATGCACAACGTCGGTGGCAACCAGCTGAGTACCGAGCACGACGAAGAACAACACGAGGAAGAAATCGCGAAGTGGCCGAATTTTAGCCTCAATCTCATGCTGGAAACCCGTGCCAGACAGCGAGATACCCGCCAGCAAGGCCCCAATTTCCAAACTGAAGCCCAGGAGCTGCAAACCCGAGGCCACTGCGAAACACCAAGACAAGGCGATCAAGAACAATAACTCTTGCGAGGTGGCCGCATAACGGAAAAGATGCGGAATAATAAATTTCGCGAACAACCACAGGGCAGCTATCACCAACAGACCCTTGATAAGAGAACTCGTCAACACCGTGGCCAGCGATCCCCCGTCGGCATAAGCTGCCAAGAGCAGGAGCAACATCATGGCGATCAGGTCCTGAACGAGCAGGACGCCGATCGCGATCCGACCGTGCAAACGATTAATGTCTTCATTATCTGTCAGCAACTTTACGATGATAATGGTCGAGGAAAAAGCGAAGGCAATCCCCAAGAAACCACTCGTCACGAGATCGAAACCAAGGAGTTGGGCCACACCGAAACCCGCCGCCGAGCTCAGTGTTACCTGACCAACACCAGCAGCCAGGGCAACGCCGCCGACATCTTTTACGTTCCGCCAATTGAGGTTCAAGCCAACGATGAACAACAAGAAAGCTACGCCGATCGATGACAGCGCTTCGAAAATCTCAAAAGAATGGGTGAAGCCGAGCACGCTAGGCCCCGCAAACACGCCAGTCAAAATATAGGCAATGATCATCGGCTGACGCAATTTATGCGTCACAATCGAGACCACACCCGCCATGACAATAACAGCTGCAAACTCCAAAAAAAGTTCGTTGAGCATATCCCCCAATTTGCTTGGAGTATAGCACGCACTCCAACCCAATTCATTTAAAATATATCAGGACGGATGGAGACGGATGAGAACGGATATCATGAAAGCGTCATCAAGCTTCCTAAGCCTACTTTGTATCCGTCCATATCCGTCTCCATCCGTCCTAATTTGGTTGGTAAAATAAAGTTTGATTGGAGCGCTTAGTTAAACGCACCACGCATCATCCTGGTATACCACCTTATCATCAAGCAAAACTCGATCTGTTTTTACAAACACATCCACGTGATAACGACCTTCACGGCGCTTGAGGCCGGGTTTGGCGTAGATGGAATGTTTGGCACCGAGGGAGATGTGGATGCCGCACATGCGTTCATATGTTCCAACATCGAGTACGCGACGGTCGCGAGAAAACGCTTTGTTCATGCCAAAACCAAGCTCGCGGACCCAAACTTCTTCGTCAGCTTTAATTTGCTCAATGACTTTATCAAATTCCGGCGTTGAGTTTTTGACGCTAACCACTCGGGCTTTTTCGATTACGAGTGTAATCGGCTCATCGGGAACGTTAACGCTAAATGACGTGTCGCCGAAAGCAAAAATCTTCACTTCCCCATTCACGCCGTCGAGATTCTTCGGCTCGGTGAAAACTTCTCCAATCGGAAACTGTCCGCCGACATTTTTCATGCCGGTGTAGTCGCCGATGTTCAATTTCGTCTCCTCAAAGGTCGACTCGTAACGCAAGGTGCTACCAGGACTCTCCACGATCGCAGACTGTGCCTTGTCGATCAGCGTTTTGAGCTTGGGACCAATCACGCGATAATAACCGGAATCATAAGCCAGTGAATCGACGTACACGGCCGCCTCGTCAGACTTCATGCGGGCCAAGTGTGGGTGCTCGATGACTTTGAGACCTTTCTTAAAGAGCTCAACCCGAATACGGAATTCGTTCAAACGAAAACTCATGGATTGCACGAGGACCACCAGATCGCCAGCACCGAGCTCTTCAAACGTTTTCAAAATGTCTTCCGGCGTGGCGATTTCAAAATCGATAAATGTGGCCTCCGGCAAAGCCAAACGATAAGCCTCAGCCAAAAGCGTTGACAACTGACTGTAGGTATCAAAAACAATCACCGCCCGTTTGTTCGGCTGGTGTTCGATGGCCTGATTCAGGATGTTTTTGAGGTTGTCCGCAGCCGTTTGAATAAGCGACATAATTTTGGCTAAGATGCTACCCGTTTATTGCGATTTTGTACAGCTCTTGACCGGCTTTTCGAAACGGCTATAGTGACTTTTAGACCCTGCAGGGTTGCGTAGCTACCTGATCTTTACTCATTAGCGCCATCCGCTATGCAATAAAATCCGCCTCCTAAGCCAAAAGACCCGATGTCACAAGATTAGAAGCCACCATCTCGTAAGTCTTAATACGAAAAGACCTCCGCTCAGGCGAAGGTCTTTTCGTTTACACGCGTTAGACTGAATCTTGCTCTACCAAATGTTCACGAGCTTCATAGCTGGAAACGGGGCGACCCATAGCCAATAAACGGGCCAAGCCAGCACCAATAAGGAAGTAGACGAACATAGCGAGCAAGGTTGTCCATTCAAACACACTGCCACTTGCAAGGTAGGTTGGGCTGAAGACTGCTACAAACGGCGCTACGAGCGGTGAGGTAATGGTGTAAATGACATCCGTAAAATCTGCAGCTGGATTGGCGGCCAACAAACGCATAACTAAACGAAAAGCGAGCAAGACTTCCAAAAAGGTCACTATGTACCAGATAGCTTGCGTCCCCCGGTACAAACTCTTCACGCGTGGCGTGTATGTTTCCTGGGTATACATAGGAAGGAAGATAAAAAATAAAACCTGTCTTATTTCAGTAAGACAGGCTCCATTTCATCCGTCAAGTTTTTTTACACTTTTTCTAGAACTTCACGGGCACCGTCAACGAGTTATCATTTTCCGGCAAACCGGATGGGTTATCCTTTTCCAAAACGATCGTACCGGTAGCCGTGCTTGAGGGCGTAAAGTTCACAATCGCCGTGAACGGTACAAAATCTTCCGTCATCCAGTCACTCTGCGCTTGAGCGATACCGGTACCGAGCAAGTTGTTGTTTGCATCGTAAATTTTAACCGGGAATGAAGCTTCAAAGAACCAGTAACCGCGAGCTTCACCAGTGACGGTGACGGGATTTGTGATCACGGCATCGTCGGTTGGAAAATTCACGTGAATTAAATCACTGGCCGGTAGATCGTCATTGCTGTCAACGCAATCCTGAGGACAGGAAGAGCCTGACTCAACACAAGGGCAACCAGTACCCATACACACAATCTCTTCACACGTACCGTTGCCGCAGCTGTCCACACAAATCGCATTCTCATCAACACTATTATCATCTCCATCTGGCTCAGCGCCAGGGTTCTCGAAAGTTGGCAAACAACCAGCTCCAATAGCGAGCAACATGACGAACGCGAGCAGAAACTTTTTCATATGCATTTTGCCTCCCTCCCCAGCCATGGGGAGGCTAGGAGGGGCGATCAATTACTTTTGCTTAGGTTTAAAATCGAGCGCCAGTGAATTAATGCAATAGCGCAAGCCCGTGGGAGCCGGTCCGTCCTCGAACACATGTCCCAGGTGAGCGTCGCAGTTAGCACATTTTACCTCAGTTCGTGTCATGCCTGACGTTTTGTCGACCGCAATCGTAACATTGCCCTTCTTTACCACATCCGAGAAACTCGGCCAACCGGTCCCAGAATCAAACTTGGTGTCAGAGGAAAACAACGACTTCCCGCAATTCACGCAAATATACTCACCCTCTCCGTGGTGATCGTAATACTTGCCGCTAAATGGAGGCTCGGTGCCCTTCATGAAGCA
>JBBUCB010000003.1:0-6563 GCA_038058005.1 Patescibacteria group bacterium
TCTGATGGCCAAGGCTCAAGGTTATGACGGCTTGATCGTGTCACACGACAACGCCGTAGAAGCAGCCCTCGTTGCTGGTCTGCCGATTTATCCTGCCCGCACTCTCCTCGAGGTCATCGCCCACTTTCAAGGGAAGAACAAACTCGCAGCACAACCTGAAACAACTTTTGTAAAAAGCGACTATCAGGGTGAAGACATGTCACACATCCGTGGTCAGGAACAGGTGAAGCGAGCTTTTGAGATTGCGGCCGCTGGCGGCCACAACTTACTCATGTACGGTCCACCAGGAAGTGGCAAAACCATGCTCGCGCGAGCGTTGCCATCACTGCTCCCACCCCTAAGCTTTGAGGACATGCTCGAAATCACGGCTATTCACTCAGTGGCCGGCATTCTTCACGATCAGGGATCTCTCATTCGTGAACGACCCTTCCGCACGCCACACCATACCGCGAGTGGCATCGCTTTAGTCGGCGGGGGAGCCTGGGCCAAGCCAGGGGAGATTAGCTTGGCCCATCGCGGTGTATTGTTCTTGGACGAGTTCCCTGAATTCTCACGACAAGTCCTCGAAAACTTACGCCAGCCACTCGAAGACGGCGTCGTGACCGTGTCACGAGCAGCCGGTACGTACGAATATCCGGCGCGCTTCATGCTCGTAGCCTCCATGAACCCGTGTCCATGCGGCTATCTCCATGATCCCAAACAGGAATGCAGCTGTAGCCCACTCCAAATTACCAAGTACCAACAAAAGATCTCTGGCCCTTTGCTCGATCGTATCGATATTGTTGCCGAAGTACCGCGTGTCGACATTGAAAAACTTACTTCGTTAACTCCCGGTGAACCATCGGCCAGTATGCGAGCTCGGGTTCTTGAAGCACGCGAACGCCAACAACTTCGCTATCTTAACTCGCCAGTAGCTACGAACGCCGAGCTTCGATCATCGCTGCTTCGCCAATACTGTCAGCTCGATGACGAGTGTCTGGCACTCATGAAAAGCGCTGTCGAACGCCTGCATCTCTCCGCACGAGCCTATACGCGCGTACTCAAAGTCGCACGAACGATCGCGGACCTCGCTGGCGACCAGGATCTCTCGCAATCGCACATTGCCGAAGCGCTCCAATACAGGCCGAAATCCCTAAAGGGCTAATTACATATGACAGATGAAGAAGCTGCGCGTCCTGAGCTTGGCACAAGCACAATGACCGCCCCTCCTAGCCTCCCCATAAATGGGGAGGGAGGCAAAATGTACGGGCGAGGTGTAAGGGGCGAAAATAGTCTAAAACATTCCGCACAACTGATGCGGGTTAAACCGACCTTAACGGAGCACATCCTATGGCAACAACTAAGAAGGAAACAGTTAGACGGTTTCAAATTCCGTCGCCAGCACGGTATCGGATGCTATATCGTAGACTTCTACTGTGCACGCTTAAAGCTCATCGTTGAGATTGACGGAAAGACACACGCCGCACCGGAACAAATCCAGAAAGACAAAATTCGAACAGCGTATTTCCATTCTAATGGTTACAAGATCGCACGCTATTCAAATGCAGAAGTTTACAACAATCTCCCCGAGCTCTTGAGATCGCTCAAACAGAAGCTCGAGCAACTCACGCTCGCAGAAGCTTCCTCCCCCAGCCATGGGGGAGTTAGAGGGGGCGGTCATTGATCAAGCACGAGCGATACACAAAAGACGTCCCGAAATTTCGGGACGTCTTTTGTTTGGTCTAGTAGCCCAAGTAGTTCGCCGGGTTCTTAAACTTCCCGTTTGCAATAACCTCGAAGTGCAAGTGTGTGCCCGTCGAGTTACCCGTCGATCCGCAGCGGCCGAGTGGGGTGCCCGTGGTCACAATATCGCCCTTGCTTACATACAGGGAATGGAAGTGGCCGTAGCGAGTCACAAGTCCATTGCCATGGTCGATTTCAACCGCATAACCGTAACCGCTCTTCGAACCGGAGAATTGAACAACACCATCCATAGCGGCGTAGTTGTCATTGGTAGAAGTACCATCACGACGACCGTTACAATCAATGTCGACACCGGTGTGATACAAGCTCAAGCCGCGAACAATGTAACGAAGATCTGTAGGCCAAATCATCTTAGCGTCACCCGATGGGGCAGTAGCACCGCCAGAACCAACTGGGGCTGTGGTAAAAATATCCTTCACGGCCACAGTACGAGTAGTAGCCACCGGAGCGAGTACCTGACCTCCTGGAATGATCAAAGCCTGGCCGATCTTCAGCGCATCAGCGCTAGCAAGATTGTTGTACTCCAGAATGACATCCGTACCAACACTGTACTTCTTAGCTACGGCACCCAGAGTATCGCCACTCTTAATGGTGTGTTGAACACCTGTAACCGGCAAGATGGTCAGCTCTGTACCCGGCTTAATCACCGAACGGACACTAAGGTTGTTGGCCCACAACAAGGTATTGAGCGAAATACCAAACTGCTGCGAGATTGTCGACAAGGTATCACCGGAAGCGACGGTATAGGTCTGAATGGTGGTACGCGGTGCCGCTGAAATGGTGCTGGAGTCCGTTGACGACACTGGAGATGCTAAGGCTAGGCCGCTTTGGCTAAGTCCGGACATTGACGTAGTCGGTTCAAGCGCCGTCGTGCCACCGAAGGGAGCATGCAGGCTGTTATCACCGAAGGCGCTGACTGGCACATAATTCGTCACCTCATCGAGAGTGGCGTACTCCTCAATTACTTCGACTTCCTGCTTAGTGACAAGACTATAAAGAATGCTGCGTTGACCAAAAACATCCGACTCGGCACGAACTTCACCCAGGCCAAAGTTCACGGTCCCAGCCACAACCGCAATCGCGATCACGACGACGTGAACGGCGTAACGATTAGTCAGCAAGAACATGGTTCGGTTCTTGGCGGGGCGATAGAAGTTACCCAAGCGGCGGCGAAGGCCGTAAGAAACACCGTAAACCGGCAAAACCGCAAAACGTATTAAGACATTACCAAAGGGTCTAAAGAGACTGCCAACCAAAGAAACTAAAGCTAAAAAGATAGCTTTTAGACGCACCAGCGCCCGGATCGCAACGAGACCTGCGCGCACGGAGAGTGGGGGTCGAGTTTCAGGAATATAGAGGGGTTAAATGAATGCAATGTCTTCTAAAACAACAAGTTACGCATTGGACAGTCTACCTCAATTTAGTCGCCTCGTCAAAAGATATAAACAACTATTTGGCCAATGTTAGACAAAAGTATTGACGAGGTTAGCCAAATAGCCTACACTCTGCGAACTCATTTTTTGAGGACCCCAATTTGTATGTCTCACAAAGTTGAACGCCTGAACGAAGGCCAAGTAAAAATCACCGTCACCGTACCTGTTGAACAGGTGGAGCGCGGCATGCATCACGCCGCCGAACACATGTCTGAAGACACCACTATCCCTGGTTTTCGCCCGGGCAAGGCTCCATATGATGTGGTCAAGGAGCGCATCGGCGAGATGAAGTTGCTCGAGCACGCTGCCGAAGAGATTATTCGCGCCACTTTGTCAGCCGCTTTGATAGAGGAGGACTTGAACATCGTCGGCCAGCCGTATTTCACCATGGAGAAAATGGTGCCTGGCAACGAGCTCATCTACAGCGCTGAAATCGCTCTCATGCCTGAAGTCACCAAACTTGGCGATTACGAGACCTTGAGCGTAAAGGCCGAAGACGCTTCGCTGAACGACGAAGTTTTTGAACAAGCTAAAAAAGACTTGTTGCGTATGCGTACCGTCGAAGCACGCGCCGACAAAGCTCATCCGCTTACCAAGGGGGATAAGGCCGTCGTGAACATGACCATGAAACGTAATGGTGTTGTACTCGAAGGTGGAGAAGCCCAGAACCACGGAATTTACACCGGCGAGGAGTACTACATCGAAGGCTTCATGAAGGAAATCCTCAGCGCCAAGGAAGATGAAGAGCGTAATTTCAAACTCAAGTTCCCCAAAGATCATTACCAGAAACATCTCGCAGGTGAGGATGTCGACTTCACAGTCAAGATCAAAGAGATTCTCAAACTCGAAGCTCCACAATTCGATGACGCCTTTGCTAAGACCATGGGCTTCAAAGACCTAGCCGAGCTCGAGATCAAACTGCGTGAAAATCTGAACGAAGAAAAGTTGGACCAGGAAACTCGTCGCCAAGAAAAGGCTGTTCTCGAGCTCTTGGCCGAAAAGTCTAACTTCCCAATGATCAGCGACTTGCTCATCAACCAAGAAATCGACAAAATGATTTACGAACTCCGTCAGTGGGTGACTCAGAACGGCATGGAGTTCAACGAGTACCTGGAGTCGGTTAAGAAATCTGTACCAGAACTCAAACTCGATTTCGCTAAGCAAGCTTTAATTCGCATCAAGGTCGCTCTCATCCTCGAAGAGGTCGCTAAGAAAGAAAAGATCGCCCCTACGCCAGCTGAAATTGACGCTGAAGTGGATCGCATCGGAGAAGCTGTGGCCAAAGACCCAGCTGCTAAAGAACATATCTTTAGCCCTGAATACCGTGACCGTATCGAGGCTCAGCTCCGCAATCGGAAGACTGTTGATTTCTTAAAAGCCAAGATGGTGAAGTAACCAACAAACATGAGCCGCAAGGCTCGTTTTTGTTTAATCAGGAAATGGAGTAGCCTATCCATAGCAACGTAACGCTCACCACCGAGGGTCACGTGGAAATCAACGCCAACAACCGACAGGATCCTGACTCGGACGACGAGGCCACCACCTTCCTGCCCCACGACAGGGTTCGTGTGCGGAAGGAATATCTCACGGTATGTCTGCGCATCAACGGCAAGGATGTACTCCCGGTGCTGTCTGGCGTCCTGACTGGCGACGCCATCATGACGGTCATCGGAACGACGCTCCAGACCGCCGCCATGCGGCTTACGGCGATCGTCGATAGCATCGGGGAAAGGTCGGAAACGGCCTGGCAGTACATGATGGACGACGACCTGCTCGACATCGACCCGAGCACGCTCGAGCTGGTGGAGGTCATGATCAGGACCGCTACCGGCACCAAAACTGTCCTGCTCAACGCCGACATGCTCGAGCTCGTTCAGGAATGAGCCGACAACTGCCTAAACCTTCCGCCCGTCTGGACACTCTCCAGCGGGCGGTTTCGCGTTTAGGGACTGAAACACGAGCCTATAAGGCTCATGTTTCTTTTAAAGGAGGGCGCGTTGTTTTTTAAAGGTGACAAGGTTACACTGGAAGACATATGAAGAGTTTAATCCCGGCCGAATTGATCGAAAATAAGATCTACGTTTTCCGTAATCTGAAGGTCATGCTCGATCGTGATTTGGCCAAACTTTACGGGGTTAAAACCGAGGTCCTCAACCAAGCAGTACGAAGAAATATCGCTCGTTTCCCATCGGATTTCATGTTTCAGCTGACTAAGTCGGAATTTGAAAATTGGAGATCACAATTTGTGATCTCCAAATCTGACAAGCTGGGTCTTGCGAACTTTCATTACATTACGCGACCTTGCAATTAGCAGCAGCGACCTTCATCGCAAAATCGAATTCCTAGAAAAACACTACGACGATCAATTCAAAATCGTTTTTGATGCGCTTAGAAAAATACTAACGGTTGAAGAAGAACAGAAACCCGAAATCGGCTACAAAATAAATCGCAAGAAATAATATGCTTTTTGGCGCTCACGTTTCAGCCGCAGGCGGTACTTGGAAAGCTCCCGGTTATGGGGCGGCGCTTGGTTGTGAAGTCATCCAATTTTTTACCAGACCACCGCACAGTTTTGCCGCCAAGCCGATTACCAAAGAGGATGCCGTGAAATTCAAGGCAGCCATGAAAGAGTCGGGCTTGAAGCGAGCTTATGTGCACGCTCCATACCTCATCAACCTGGCCTCAGCCAAGCCTGGCACACGTCACGGCTCGTCGACCATGCTGCGCCAAGAGCTCGAGCGTTGCTCGTTACTCGGCGTCGATGCCATGATGTTTCACCCTGGCTCTGCAAAAGATCTCGGACAAGAAGAGGGTGTGAAAAAAGTCATCGAAGGTCTCGATAGAATCATGGACGGCTACAAGGGGAGCTGTCAGTTGCTGATCGAAATCTCGGCCGGTGCCGGAGCGGTCATGGGTGACACTTTTGAGGAACTCGCAGCCTTCATCGACGGCGCAGAGCGAGGCAAAGACATCGGCATCTGTTTCGACACGCAACATGCCTACGCTTCTGGCTACGATCTCCGTACCAAAGCCGGTGTCGACGACACCTTTAAACTTTTCGACAAAACGATCGGTCTCAAAAAACTTATCGCCAGTCATTGTAACGACTCAAAAGTTGAGTTCAACTCCCACAAAGACCGCCACGAACATCTTGGTAAGGGAACGATGGGGGAGGATGCGTTCAAGTTCATCGTGCAACATCCAAAGTTGCAACACATCGATCTCATTCTCGAGACTCCGTACGAAAAAGAAGGTGAGAAGAATGATCCCCGTATCGCCGATCTCGAGCTTTTAAAAAAATTCCGTAAAGCATGATCCTCGTCATTCACGTTAAGCCAAATTCCAGAGAAACTAGGGTCGTCAGCCAACTCGACGACCACACTTTTG
>JBBUCB010000003.1:6663-18818 GCA_038058005.1 Patescibacteria group bacterium
AAGCCAAATTCCAGAGAAACTAGGGTCGTCAGCCAACTCGACGACCACACTTTTGTGATTGCCCTCCATGCCCAGGCCAAGGAGGGAGAGGCGAATGAAGAACTCGTTGCTTTTCTCTCGAAAAAGCTAAAAATAGCCAAAATTTTTATCAATCTAAAACGCGGCCATAACAGTCGAATCAAACACCTTGAAATTCCTGATGGTTCTCCTGTAGGGTCAATATTGTAACCAACAGGAGGATGAGTGATCAGCTACGAATCGTTGTCTCCCGTCAGATGCCGGATCGTTCCGGAGTTGCCTCTCGACATCGTCGGGGGCATCGACGCCTACCTGCGCCGCGAGGGTCCGGCCAGCCCGTACCACCAGCGACGCATGGAAGACGCCGCGCTCGAGGTCTGGAGCCAGGGTCAGACCGACCACGACCTGATCCTTGGCTGGGCCATTGTCTCCGAGGCCTTCGAAGAGTGGCTCAACATCGAGCAGCTCCAACCAGACCAGGTGTTCTCCGCAGACACGATCAGAGAGACCCGCCGGCGCTTCGCATGGTTCACGGGTGACGCCGCCCGCTACCTGCAACGCCAGCGTGGTGACAGCTTCATTCGCACCACTATCCGGCGCTTGTTGCGAGCAGTCGGTGTGAAGACCTCACCACCCCGCACCCTCCGCTACTTCTACGACCCCCTCCACGCCTACGTCCAACAGTACCTCGACGACCGCGACCCCTCGCGCCGCCGTCAGATCGGGATCAACCCGCGCGCATAGCGGCAACAACGCGAGCACAGAGTTCACGGACACCATAACGGCTCCGTCGCCCCGTCTGCACTTCACGTGCCGGCGGGGTTGCTCTTTTATCGAGTCTCAATAGCGATTTGTCGTCGCAACTCGGCCGTAACGTCTTCAGTTTTCAAAGCCTCAACATCAATCACAATCGCTTGAGGTCGTCTTATCTTCAAATCCTTAATCTCATACCAAAAACGCTCGCACTTTTCGGGAGTAAACAAACTACCAGGTCGATAACCGCGCACTTCGGCTCGACGCATGACCTCTTCTTTACTAGCCCACAAAATAAATTCGTAAACATCGGCACCGCAAGATCTTCCGATCGCCAACAAACGATCGATCACTCCATCATCAAACAGCATCTTATCGACGATAACATCGTGACCAGCTTTCAAGGCCGTATCAGCGATGTTTAGGGCAATCGCGATCGACAGCCTCCAACTTTCCTCGTGTTTGTCGCGATACTCACTAATAAATCGTCGCTGGGCATCAATATCTAAATGAAACGCCATCGGCATCTGGGCGTGAAGCAATACCGCCGCAGAGCTTTTGCCAACTCCGCACGGACCGTTAATGATGATGAGCTTCATAAGCAACCGGTTACTCTCTACGGCTCATCAACTCCACCTGCAGAAAAAGGATTACAGCGCAGGATCCGCCAAGCGCCCTTTGCGTAGCCCTTCATCACGCCGTCCTTCAGCACCGAACGGCGGCAATATTCCGAACAGCTCGGGTAAAACTGACAATAACCGTCGGGATACAAAACTTTAAGTGGACCGTGATCAAAAGACAGCGTGTACTGATAGGCCACGATGGGGAAGGTCGCAGCGGTACGAACGCTATGTTTGAGCGTTGAGTAGGCCGGACTTTTTGAAAACTTTTGTAAGGCGTTCTCGTTTTTGCTCATAATCAAGTGTGAGCGCTGGCTTCGAAACCAGAATTACCATGTCGTAACCAGTCTTTAAAGAGGGGAGCAGGAGACGGACGATCTCACGGTACTGTCGTTTCACACGATTTCGGTCAGTGGCATTCTTACTGACCTTGATGCCGACCACGACGGTGACGCGACTGTCCGGCTTCTCGTTGGCAACGTACTTCAAACCAGCCGCAGCATCAAACACGCTCTTTTTTGATTTAAGAGCTCGTTCGATGTCTTTGTCGTTACGCAAACGGTTCTTATCGGCAAACATACAGTCATTGTACTGCAAACAATAAACCCTGGCTTGAGCCAGGATTTATTGGTTTCTAGCGAGGACGGGCGGTTAGCGTCAGACGCTTGCGACCCTTAGCACGACGACGCTTTAAGACGGCACGGCCATCCTTCGTCTTCATGCGTTGGCGGAAGCCTTGAACCTTGGCGCGTCGGCGCTTTTTTGGTTGATATGTGCGCTTAGGCATAGAAAAGTGGTGAGAGCATAAGGCTCCCATTGAAAAATGTCAAATTATAGCTAGGTTTCTCCTGCACGAGGTGATCGAAGCATCAAGCCCCGCCACTCTCGATCGCTTCCGGAGGGTAAGCCCAGCCCATCTCACTCCTGGTAACGACGAATGCAACGCATCTATTAAACCATTTTTTTAACCCGTGTTTTCGGCCCGAATGTGCATAACTCGGCTTCTTATCCCCAGATAATGACCACTTATCCACACTTCCATCCACCGTTCATCAACTGAAACCCATTTGTGACCTGTGGACAAATTGGTTATGATGTGGCAAATCGTCTATGCCGAACTTTGTTGTCGGCACACCCAGGTGGTTTTGTCTCTACGCCTCTCACTATGAACACTCACGAACTTTGGGAAGCGGTACTTGGGCAGCTTGAGCTCAAAATGAGCAAGGCTCATTTCACAACTTGGTTCCGCAATACCTTCGTAAGTGATTATAGAAATGGCGAAATCATCGTTGCTGTCCCGAATTCATTGGCTCAATCGTGGTTAGAGAAAAAATACTTCCGGGATATTGTCGAAGCCGTTCAGAACATTACCAATCAACCAGTGCGCGGTCTCACCTGCCGAGTGGAGACCAAACTGGCCAGCCCTCAGCCGCTTGTACTCGAAAATCAACGTTCCGCCACCACCACAACGCCTGAAGATTACGGCTTCGTACAAACTGGCTCGCCCGAAATGGCGCCGCCATCGGGAAATATCACCATTAACCCCTCTTACACTTTCCAAACCTTCGTGGTCGGCAAGCAAAACGAGCTCGCCCACGCCGCCGCGCAGGCCGTGGCCGCTCAGCCAGGAGGCACCTACAATCCGCTCTTCATCTACGGTGGCGTCGGACTGGGCAAAACCCACCTTTTACACGCCATCGCCAACGAAATCCGCCGCCGCTGGTCGTCCGCCCGCATCATGTACGTCACCTGTGAACACTTCACCAACGACTTTATTCACTCAGTTCGAGCAGGCAAGGGCAAGGAATTCAAGGATCGTTATCGCAATGTCGACCTCTTGTTAATCGATGATATTCAATTTATTACCGGCAAAGAGGGGACTCAGGAGGAGTTTTTCCATACTTTCAACACCCTTCACCAAGAAAATCGCCAAATCGTCATCTCCTCAGACAGACCACCAAAATCAATTGCCGGCCTAGAAAAGCGCCTGCAGTCACGTTTAGAGTGGGGAATGTTGGTCGACGTTGGTACTCCAGACCTAGAAACCCGTATCGCCATTCTCCAAAAGAAGTGTCTGGAGCGTGGTTTCAATTTAAGCCGCGAAATCCTCCAGTACATCGCCTCGAGCATCTCTTCGAATGTGCGCGAACTCGAGGGTGCCCTCAACAAGATCTCGGCCGTTCACCAGTTCCGCAACATGGAGCCGACGCTTGAGAGCATCAAGCCAATTGTAGCTAGCTTTGAAGCCGAAAACATTAAGAAAACCGTCACTCCAAAGCAAGTCATCCAGGTGGTGTCTGAATATTTCGACATTAGCCTCGAGGAAGTTCTCGGCAAAAGTCGCGAAAAGCGCCTAGCCTTCCCGCGTCAGATCATCATGTACCTCTTACGTGAGGAGATGAAGAGTTCATACCCAACCATTGGCACCGAACTTGGCGGACGCGATCACACCACGGCCATGCACGCCCATACAAAAATCGCCGGACTGATCGATGGTGACGAAAAGCTCCAAAAAGATCTGGAACTCATCAAGCAACGCCTGTACGTCGGCTCGTAAGGGCAGGACACGGCCCTACTGGTGTACAAACTGGGCACAAACTGAGGGAAACCAGAGAATGTGGATCAACTGAGGACAGGTCCGTGGATACCCACAGGGACAACCCAGGGGATAAGCCGGGGGACGAGGCGGGGGCAAAAGCCCACTCAGACCCCCAAGACCGTTTTCCCCACAGCCACCTCGCAGCCAGACCCAGTATTCATCCACAGGCCACACAGCCGGTTGTCGAGTAAAATAGGCTCGTAACCAACCTATCCACACTGTCCACAGCCTTACTATAGTTACTTCTTAGAAATAAAAAATTAAAACTCCCGCCCCCTGTGAAACTCTCCTGTACGAAAGAGAACTTGCACCAAGGCCTGGCCGTCGTAGGCCACCTAAGCGCCAAGAACGCCAACCTACCCATTCTTAATAATGTTCTCTTAAGAGCTGACGTGGGCGGACTTCGCCTTACAGCCACGAACCTGGACCTAACGGTCACTTGTCAGGTGCGCGGCAAAGTTGATCAACCGGGCGAATACACGCTGCCTTCAAGACTTTTCTCTGACTACGTGGCGCTTTTACCAGACGAGCGGGTTGATCTCGACCTTCTCGACTCTTCGCTATCGGTTGTTTGTGGCGCCTCCAAGACAAAAATTAACGGTATGTCTTCTGGCGAGTTCCCCCTGGTTCCGCAGATTTCTGGTGGCACGAAGTTTATGATCCCAGTTTCGGCCCTTGAGATCGCCCTATCTCGTACATTATTTGCCGTAGCTACTAGCGAGGCTCGCCAGGTACTCACGGGTGTCTTTTTAAACTTCGTAGGCGAAACCAAGAGCGTCACGGTAGCCGCTACCGATAGCTATCGCCTTGGTGAGTGTGTGGTGACCTTGAAGGGGGAAGTGATGGGCGAGCGTCGGGTGATCATCCCCGCCCGTACCATGGCTGAGCTTCGTCGCATCATCGGCGTCCTCAAGGATAGCGCTGAAATGCCAGAAGAACTCGAGGTTGAACTCACTGACAACCAGGTCGCATTCCGTTATGGAAATGCCGAGCTTCTATCTAGAACACTCGACGGAGTTTATCCGCCGTATAAAGAGATTATCCCCAAGGCCACCAAGACCGAGATCGTGGTTAATAAGACGGCCTTTATCCAGGCCGTGAAGCGCACCAGCTTATTCTCAAAGGCGGGCCTGTTCGATGTTCGTCTCGAAGTCAAAGCCGGCGGCACCGAACTCCAACTTTCGGCTACAGACGCTGGTCGCGGTGAGAACTTGGTAGTTATGGACGCCGTTGTCACCGGGGAAGATAACGCCGTGACTTTAAACTATCGCTACCTCCTCGATGGCGTGAGCGCGATGAGCTCGGAGAAAGTGATCGTCAAGCTGATCGACGGCGTAAATCCTTGCGTCGTAGTTCCTCAAGAAGACGCCGGCCAACCCTACGTTTACATCGTCATGCCGATTCGACAGTAGATTTATACAGACACAAAAGACGAGCTTTTTGGCTCGTCTTTTGTTTTATGCGTCCGTACCCCGCGTCCTTAGAGGACAGGGGTCAGGGTCTCGTCTACTGGGAGACTGGGTGAGCTGGCGGGTTCCTTAACGTAGACGGTGATCGGTGGGGACTCGAGTGTGCTGCCGCCATTATCGGGGGTGGCGGAGGCGGTCAGGGCGTATTGAGCGGTGTTGGGCAGGGTCCAGACAATGGTGGTGATGGACTGCGGTGACGCGGTCTCACCAACGAGCGTTGACTCACCGGTCCAGAGATTTTGAGCCATCACCTTTAGGGTGGCGAGGTCACCTGAGTTGGGAACCTCGATGGCGATTGAGTAGGTGGTTACGGTTTTCTCGATAGTTTGCCCCTGGAAGGGATTGGTGATGCGGAAAGAGCCTTCAGAACCCGACTCGGTAACGTCGATTTGCACCGTGTCTTGGCTGGTATTGTCAACGTCGTCGTAAACTGCGGCAATGAGCGTATGTTCTCCGCTTGAGACCCAGGCCGGAAGAGTGATGGTGGCTCCGTCCCGATCGAAAGAGGTCACAATGAAGGTGCCGTCGATTGAGTAGTCGACGCGATTGAAGTCGCGCTTGGTATCGACATCAAGTTCCACTGTAAACGTTCGGCCCACATTTTGGTCTCTGTCAGGTTCATCGATCTCGATCGAGGGTTCATTTCTCTTGGTGTGCACGTCGTCCTCTTCGGTTGGCACCTCACAAGACTCAAGCTTTGGCTGGCCATTTTCATCCAGGGTACGGGTGAGGTAGCTTTGAATGCCGGCTTCCCACGGGGTGTAGTAGGCATCGGCTCGGGCCGGATCTTTTGGCGCCTCGCCGAGCGGGTTGGCGCGGTCGATGTAGGTCAAGATGGTGTGGTATTCGCCGCAGCTCTTTTCCTCACGGAAGCGTTCAGGGGTGTCTTCGGTGGCCAGTTTTCCCGAGATGGTATCAATGGTGACGGTGGTGGCAGGAATCTTACCGTCGAGAATCGGCTTACCGGTAGTGGCGATGTTGGCGGCTGGGAAGTTTTCAACGGGCGTTCCCTTGAGGGAGCGGTCCATGTATTCCTTCCAGATAGGTGCGGCCACGACCGAACCGTCGGCGCGGTTGTTCATGACTGTGCCCTTGGCGTTGCCGACCCAGACGCCGGTAGCGAGCGATGGAGTATAACCCACGGTCCAGGCATCTTTAAATTCGTTAGTGGTACCAGTTTTAGCGGCTGCTGGCCGGCCACTCAAGGTGAGGTAGTTGTTGTTGCCGAAAATGTAGGCACGCGCACCATTGTCGGACAAAACATTCGACATGGTGGCGGCTAGATTGCTGTTCATGGCCTGGGTGCCTGGATTTTCTTCAGCCTTCCACTCTTCGAGTATTTCACCCTTTGAATCATGCACGCTTATGATCGATACAACGTCGTGACGAACTCCGTTATTTGCAAAGGCGGCGAAGGCGGCGGTGTGCTCGATAGGCGTCACACGAACGCCGCCAAGAACCATCGATAATCCGACGTATTCTTCACGCAGTGTGGTGTAACCAAGACGCTCACCGAAGCTCAGAGCGTTTTCGATACCGGCCAGATAGAGAGTTTTGACGGCCGGAATGTTCAATGATCCTTGCAGCGCCTTACGCATTGTGACGTAACCGTTTTCACGACCATCGTAGTTATTCGGTTCGTAATTTCCGGTGGCCGTCGGGAAGGTGGTTTTCACATCCCAAAGCACCGTGTTGGGTGTGTAGCCGCGCTCAAAAGCGGCTGCGTACACCACCGGCTTGATGCTGGATCCTGGCTGGAGGGGGCGCAAGGTGACGTTCACCTGGCCATCGGCGTCATCGTTCCAGTAGTCTGGAGAGCCAACCATGGCGATCACCTGGCCCGTCTTTGGGTCAATCGAAACGAGACCGGCGTCGTTAAAGTTATAGGTGGCTCCTTTGGCTGTGACACCATTTGAAACAGCCTCTTCCGCGATCAGCTGCTTATCGTAGTCTAGGGTGGTGATGACCTTAAGGCCACCAGTCTCGGTGGTACGAGCGCCGTACTTTTCTTCGAGCTGTTCTTTTACCCAAAGTACAAAGTGAGGGGCCTGAATGTTGTGGAGAGCGATGATTACCGGGGTTTCTTGTGCCTTTGCACCATCAGCCTCTTCTTGAGTGATATAACCCTCTTCCACCATGCCATCCAAAATCCAATCACGCCGCGCTTTTAAGAGATCAGGATTGTTGAGGAAAGTTGATGGTCGGTTCGGCAGGGCTGCCAGGGTGGCTGCCTGGGCGAGGCTCACGTCGGTGACGGATGTGTTGAAATAGGACTGGGCAGCTGACTCAACGCCGTAGTTTGTGCCACCGTAGGGAATTTCGTTCAGATACATCTGGAGAATTTCGTCTTTCTCAAACTTTTTCTCAAGCGCGATAGCAATCATGATCTCTTTGATCTTGCGGGTAATGGTTTGTTCGTCGGTCAGGAAGGCTTTTTTGATAAATTGCTGGGTGATAGTTGAAGCGCCCTGTCCGGTTGGATCCAGATTGATGATATTCGATAATACCGCTCGGATGATTCCCTTGATGCTGATACCGCTGTGTTCGTAAAAATTGCGATCTTCAGCCGTAATCGTGGCGTGTTGTACCGACAGAGGAATATCACTGATGTTAACGAGTGTGCGCTTCTGATCCGGGGCGATTTCGTAAAGTAAATGTTCACCCGTGCGATCGTAAATCTTGGTTGATTGGGCAACTTCGCGATTCAAAATAGTGTCTGGGTCAGGCAGGCCTTGGGAGTACCAAGCAAACATGCTGAGGAGCAAAATGGCGCCGCCGAGGAAGACGGCCAGACATAGCAGGAGCAAGTTTTTGAGAAGAGACCCCTTTTTCAAGTGCTTCCAGCGCTGTTTAAGGCCGGGCAGATTGAAGTTGAAGTTTCTCACTCGTCGTCCCTGGGAATATCGATACATAGACCTCACAATGATACAGAATCTGGCTAAAAATCGCAAAAAACGGCCAATATCAGTTGACGTTGGGGTGAATTTAGCGTACACTCCTTTGCAAGATCTCGGAGGATTCCGAGATTTTTGTATTCTATGTTTAACCTCCTAGCTCAGGTGCCAGCGCTTGTTCGTCGCTCTCCCATTGAGAGCGCGATTATTGCTGTTCTCATTGTCGTCCTGAGTTACGTTATTGTACCGCTGACTGCGGGCGCTAAGGCTAAAGAGCCATCAGAAGATCGTTCTGTAGCTTTGGCTGTAGCCGCTATGCAGAACGAAACGGTGCCCTTTGGTCACTTACCGGTGTCTAAGGTTGGTGGTCCATTTTACGTGAAAGTTGTGACTGCTTCTGCTTATAATAGCATCGAGGCTCAAACTGATTCCACCCCGTTTATCACCGCTTCTGGCACAACTGTGCGACACGGTGTTATTGCGGCCAACTTTTTACCGATTGGCACGCAGGTGACCATCCCTGACTATTACGGCGATCAGATCTTCGTCGTTGAAGACCGGATGAATGCCCGTTATACCAACAATGTCGATATTTGGATGGAGAACATCGCTGACGCTAAGCGTTTTGGTCGTCGTTCTGTGAAAATCCACATCTATACCGGCCGCTAGTTTTTGGGTCGGTTGTGCTACTCTATACGCGAAGAGGTCTTGAAATGTAACGTTGAGTGTATGAAAAAGGTAATTTTGGCCCTGGGACTTTTGCTAGCAGTAGGCGGTGGCTGCGTGTCTTTAGGCAAACTGGGGGGTGATAAGGTAGTCGAGGGGGATTGGTCTTTAGCCTTCGATCTGCCAAGTGGTTGGTTCATGACTGCGCCTTATCAGTCGCCAAACACCGAAGCTGTTGTGCCGACTCAATCAGTTGAAAAGTTGGATAACGAAATTTATCTTCAGACTACCGACAAAGCTATTTTGACCGGCGGTGTTGGGGCCGAGGCCAGCGTACCAGCTGACTCCTACGTCACTCTGGAGGGTAACTCGCAGATTCGCGTCAGCCGTCTTGATCCCCGCCGCGTCGTGCCTTCAGAGGCCGAGGACATGGGCAACGGTTTTTCCAAGGTTAAGCTGTGTGATGATGGGGGAGAGTGTGAAATCTACGGTCACCACAACTACGATTATTATCTCGAAACTGAAGACGCCATTTACAAGTTTATCGTTTACGGCCAAGATATCAATCAAATCGAAGACATTATCAAATCAGCCGAAGTCGTCACCGCTACCGACGAGAGTGCCGAATAAACACTTCACACAGAATACAAAATCCGGGCCTGAGCCCGGATTTTGTATTCTTGGAGGCCACAGCCGGGATCGAACCGGCTCATAGAGGTTTTGCAGACCCCGGCGTTCCCACTTCGCCATGTGGCCTTACAAGAACGAGGCCAGATTAGCAGAAAACGAGGCTCGCGACAAGTGGTGAATGCTATACTTCGAAAGTTATGGAGGAACAGAAGGAGAAAAAACTCACCTGGCGCGCTTTTCGCGCCATTCTTGGCCCTTCGTTTGCAGGAACGTCGGGTTATTACCTCGTTTCCTTGTTTTTGATCATTGTCTCGGCCTTGGCTTTAGCGGCTGAGCCGGTTATTTATGGTCGCATTGTTGACGTGGTGATTGGCATTGTCCCTGGGGGTACGATGGATATTTTTAGGGCCATGTTGCCGCTTGTAGGGCTTTGGGCATCAGCATCTTTGATAGGCAGTTTATCGAGCGAGCTGAGCCAGATCATGAGCTGGAAGGGGGCCCACCAAGTACTGAAAGATTTTACCAAACGTTCGTTCGATCGAATTTTAACCTGGGACCCAGAACGTTTTAGTCGTATTTCTCTTGGAGCCCTGGCGAAGCGATACGATCGGGCTTGGGACGCTTCTTGGACCTTCTCTGCCCGGACCTTAACGGACGTTGTCCCGACAGCCATTACTTTTATTGTCTTCCTGATCGTTGGCATGCTGCTCGATTGGCGCATGGCTTTGATAAGTCTTGTTGGAGTACCGCTGTTAAGTTCCTTGACCTTGATCGCCTATCGTTACGCAGACAGCAACCAAGACAAACTCAATGACGCTTGGGACGAGGCCGCTAAAAAGTTGAGTGAGGCCGTGCAGGGCGTTATGCCGATCAAGTCTTTTGTTGGCGAAAAAGCCGTGCTTACCGACCACGTCAATCACATGAAGGTGGTTACTTCTAGACAGGAATCACTTAACTGGATTTGGACGGCGCTTGAGCTTGCTAACGGCGTTGTTCGGATCGCGGCTCGCATGGCGGTGGTTATCTCTGGCCTATGGTTTATTCAGACAGGTACATTGAGTGTTGGCGTGCTGGTTACTTTCCTTGGCATGGTGAGCTATATCTTGGCCCCCTTCGACTTTTTGCTGGTCGACATCATGCGCCGCATCAGCGAGATACGTTCAACGTTCGCAAGCATCGCCGATGAGTGGTTCACTGAGAACAGAATTACCGATGCTCCAAATGCGAAAGGTTTGCGTCAGGTCGAGGGTGAACTTGAATTCGATCACGTGAGCGTGAGCTATCAGGGTGCTAAGCAGCCAACTGTTAACGATATCTCGATTCACGTTAGAGCCGGTACCAGTCTAGCCTTGGTAGGTGCTTCAGGGAGTGGCAAGTCGACCTTTGTACGCCTCGTAAATCGTTTCTTGGACCCTTCAGCCGGTCGAATGCTTTTGGACGGCACAGATATTCGTGAGCTCCGCGTTGGCGATGTTCGCAAGGCAGTCGGTGTGGTTCAGCAGGAAACCGTGTTGTTTAACGACACCGTAGCCAACAACGTTCGCTTCGCGCGTCCTGGCGCCACACGAGCCGAAATTATCGCGGCCTGCAAAAAAGCTCAGGCCCACGATTTTATTGCCCGCATGAAAGACGGTTACGACACGGTCGTTGGTGAGCGTGGTGGTCGATTGTCAGGCGGGGAGCGCCAACGCATCGCTCTCGCACGTATTTTCTTAGCCGATACTCCAATTTTGATTCTCGACGAATCCACCAGTGCCCTCGATTCCGAGACCGAGCACAAACTCCAGATCGCCCTCAGATCAGCCATGGAAAATCGCACCACGATTATTATCGCCCATCGCCTGTCGACGGTCTACATGGCCGACCAGATCGCAGTCATCGATCAAGGTAAACTCGTCGAACTCGGTACGCATACCGATCTCATCCGCGAGGGTGGTATGTACGAACGTTTGTGGCGGTTGCAATCGGGGGGGTATCTTCCAGACTGAAACCAAAACGAGCCATCATGGCTCGTTTTGGTTTCAGTCTAGCCCTCCAGCAAAATCCTCACAATATGCAGAATGTCCATTGAAGCCAGGTTTTTCGGGATTACTTCCGTAATTTTCTTCACCATGTCTACCGGCATGTGGTCGGCAAAGTGATTTTTGTTTACTTCCGGGACGCAAACAATAGCTTCGGCATAACCTTCGTGCTCAAGCATCATGCGTAGGCGGTCGCCAAGAGCACTGTAGAGTTCCTTTAAGCGATGCAGCTTCATGGCATCGAAATCAGCCTCGCCTTGGCCATGTTTGGACATGCTGCGTTCAATGGCCGCGATCTCTGGAGTTTCGATGACTTCGATCTCATCAACTTCGCGGCCTTCGGCGCATAAGAGTCGTGCTCGCTCGTTATTAGTAACGGCGATCACCACCTTTTTCTCAAACGGCCGATAATGGTCAGAAATCCGCATAGGACGATAGTTACAAACAGTTTAGCATTCTTTCGGGATTGTGTATCCTATGAGAAG
>JBBUCB010000003.1:18918-20699 GCA_038058005.1 Patescibacteria group bacterium
AGCGTTTGAGCGAATCTCTCGGAATCGTGGAGGAGAATAAGAAGAGCGGGCTAAAGCGCAAAGCGGCCTAGCATTCGTGCTACAATTTGCTCATATGCAAGGAGGAAAACTACGCGAAAAGCTCGACTCGAGCGTTCGCGAAGTGGTGTTTGGGCTAGAGGATAGCCTGGTATCTACACTCGGCGCCGTAAGCGGTGTTGCGGTAGGTAGCGGGGAGCCGTACATCGTCATTTTATCGGGCGTTGTGCTTGTTTTTGTTGAGGCCGTGTCAATGTCTGCGGGGAGCTATCTCTCTTCGAAATCGACATCACAGCTTTATAATGAGCGTGCTCGCCAAGACACCTCAAGAATTTTATCGGAGCGCATCACCGATAACGAGTCGTTAAAAGACATGTTCATTCGTAAGAATTTTTCTCCTGAAGAGATTGGTGTCGCCATGAATGCTATTGGCAAGGAGCGTCGGCTTTGGCTAGAAGAAGTTCGCCGTTGCGAGTATCGTTTTTCGCCGGCCGCTTCGGGTAGTCCCGTCTTTGCAGGTATCGTCATGGGATTTTTCTATATTCTTGGCGGTTCGCTGGTGCTTCTACCCTATATTTTCTTGCCACTCACCATCGCCTTGCCTACGGCCGTAGTGGTAACAGTCATCGCCCTGTTCTTTTTGGGCGTTTGGAAGGCGAATCTTACGGGTGTCCCAAAAGTTAAGAGTGGTGTAGAGATGCTCATCATTTCGATCGGGGCTGCGTTGCTAGGTATACTGATCGGACGAATGCTGTCTGAGATGTACGCGCTGAGTTGGTTTAGTTGAGTATGTTTTTGCACCGTCTCTCACGAAGTCGAGCTCCTGAGTTTCCTGGTCGTATGACCTGGTTGCAGGGGGATGCTCAGACGCTAAAAAGTCTGCGAGGCCAGGTTGTCCTGATCGATTTTTGGACATACTCGTGCATGAACTGCATTCGGACGCAGCCGCATTTGAATCGTTGGCACAAGCTTTACGCCGACAAGGGTCTTGTGATTATCGGCGTGCATACCCCTGAATTTTCTTTTGAAAAAGAACCTAAAAATGTCGAGCGCGCTATCGCTGACAACGACATCGAGTACCCGGTGGTTCTCGACCCTGACTATGAGCTGTGGAAGCTCTACGCTAACCAGTACTGGCCACGGAAATACCTCATCAACAAAGACGGCTACATTGTTTACGATCACATTGGCGAAGGCGGCTACGTCGAAACTGAGATGGCCATTCAAAAAGCTTTGAAAGAGATTGGTGCTAAGGATTTGCCGCCCGTGCCTCCCCACGAAAGCGCGGGGGGAGCGGTGTGTTATCACACCACCCCAGAAACGTACCTCGGATTTTTGCGCGGTAAGTTTGGTAATCCTCAAGAATTTCTGCCTGATACCGAGGAAGTGTTTGCCGATCCTGACAAGCACACCGAAGAGGTTCCGTATTTGTACGGTCACTGGACCATCAAAGCCGAGTACGTTCAGCATTCGCGTAAGCTTTCGACACCAAACGAGTATTTGGCTCTCAAATACAGTGCTTTTTCGGTAAATTTGGTCATGGGTACGAGTGATGGTCGCACGGCTGTGGTTGAGGTCGAGCTCGACGGTTTGCCGCTTCCTAAGGACCTAGCAGGGGACGACATCCGCATTAGCCGAGATGGTAAAGCTACGATAACCCTCAAGGAACACCGGATGTACCGTTTGATCGACGCCAAGATGTATCACCGCGGAACATTGAAATTAAAGACCGCCTCAGGTAATGTCCAGATGTTTGCATTTAC
>JBBUCB010000003.1:20799-22154 GCA_038058005.1 Patescibacteria group bacterium
TACGCCGCCGCTACGCCTGTTGACCCTTTGGTCTTCAAGGCGATGTTGCCGTTTTTGAAAACTGAGTTTGCTAATCCTTCGAGTATTCACGCCGGGGGAGTGCGTTCTCGACAGGCCATCGATCAAGCCCGCTTAAGCGTTGCCAAGTTGATCAGTGCTCGGCCGATCGAAATTGTTTTTACGAGCGGGGCTACTGAGTCGATCAATTTAGCGATTTTGGGAGCTGCCCGAGCTCAGGCTAGCATCGGCAAGCACATCGTGTCAGTTTCTACTGAGCATAAGGCGGCTCTAAGGGCTCTTGAGCAAGAAGGTTTCGAGGTCACGATCGTGCCAGTGGACGCTCGTGGTCAAGTCGATGTTGAGAAAGTGCTCGCCGCAGTCCGGCCAGACACCGTCCTCGTATCCGTCATGCTCGCCAATAATGAGATTGGTACCATCGCTCCGATTGCCGATATCGGTCGCGGATTACAGAAGCTTTCTTCCCATCGCCCGCTCTTCCATACCGACGCAGCTCAGGCAGTCAGTGTTATTCCTGTCGATGTGGAGAAACTTCATGTCGATCTCCTCAGTTTTTCAGCTGCCAAAATGTACGGGCCAAAAGGTGTCGGTGCTTTGTATGTTCGAACTGGCACGAAGTTGCGTCAGATTATGGCCGGTGGTAACCATGAGTTTGGCTTGCGACCTGGTACGGAGAACGTCGCGGGTATCGTAGGCTTTGGTATGGCTGCTGACATCGCTCTCGCCGAGCTCGACGGTAATATGCGGCATCTTTGGGAGCTTCGTGAGGCTTTCATTGCCAAACTTTTGAAACATCGCAAGGATGCTTACGTCAACGGCGACGCTGAGTCGACCGTACCTCACATCGTGAACGTTACTTTTCCGGGCGTGGATGGAGAAGAGATAGTTATTCGTCTCGACGCTGCCGGAATTGCTTGTTCAACTGCGGCGGCCTGTAAGTCGTCAGACTTCCCGAGCCATGTTTTACGAGCCATTGGCTTAAGCGATGCTGAGGTAAGATCGACCGTTCGTTTTTCTTTTGGCCGACCAACAACTTTGGCTCAAGCCAAGAAAGCCGCCCGGATCGTGGCAAAAACGGTTGACCAGTTGAGCCGCTAAACGTATCCTAGAGCGAGTATGAAACTCCGCATCGTTGTTGATCCCGATATGTGTATCGGCGCAGCCAGCTGTGTTACGGTTGATCCGAGTTCTTTTGTGATAAACGTTGAGAACAAGGCTGAGGTTTTGGATCACGGTCAAGCCCCTGATGGCCCTTCGTACGAGCGCGTCATCGAGGCGACTGAAGCAGAGAAAGAAACAATCATCATGGCGGCCCAGTCTTGTCCGACCTTGGCGAT
>JBBUCB010000003.1:22254-24440 GCA_038058005.1 Patescibacteria group bacterium
ATCATCGAAGAGGAGCAGCATCCGTGCTACTCCCGTGTCTTGTTGCCGCATTATGTGAAGGACAAGGTGGTTCGTGACAAGGTGTTTATTCGTTCCAGCGCTTGGTATGTCGAAAAGAACATCGAACTCATGTCTGGGGTACGAGCTTTAGAGATCGATCTTGAGAATCGTTTTGTCCGCACTTCCGAGGATCGTGAATTGCCTTTCGATAAACTGCTTTTGACGACGGGAGGAGAAATTAGTTTGTTCCATGATGATCTCCGCGGTGTTTCATACCTGCATTCGGTTGATGATGCTGATCATTTGAAGGCGCTTATCGGTGAGGTACGAACACTGAAGCCGGACGAGCGTAAAGCGGCGGTCTATGGCGGCGGTTTTATTGCCTGTGAATACGCTAACGCTTTTAAACATTTCGAGATCCCGTTTTTCATGGTCATGCGTGGCCCGGGCTTTTGGTCGCGGATCTTATCCGAGCATAGTCAGGGAGTGTTGGAGCGCCAGGCTGAGAAGCATGGTGTCCAGATTTACACCGACGAGCCGATGCCGGGCCTAGTAGGTGAGGATGAACTCCGGGCCGTGAAGCTGAAATCTGGTCAAGAACTCGACGCTCGTATTCTCGGCGTAGGTATTGGCATGCAAACAGATACCAAGATCTTTGCAGACGCCAAGATCGCAGCGGAACACGGCGTTATCGTTAATGAGTATCTTGAAACCTCGATCAAGGATGTTTATGCTGCCGGGGACGGCGCTGAGTTTATGGATACAATCGTCAACCGCCGTGTTCGTTACGGCAATTGGATGAATGCTCAGATGCAAGGACGGGCCGTGGGTGCTACCATGGCGGGGGAACGGACAGCCTTTAAATTAGTTTCGTCCTATGCTACCAATCTCCTAGGGATGCACATCATATTTTTAGGTGATATTAACCGAGATCAGGCTGACGAGGTCCGCTGCGGACTCGCCACCGATGAGGCCTCACAGGAACTCTTTTTCCGTGACGGCAAACTTGTCGGAGCCGTGCTCATTGGTGACATCAGTGCCCGCGCCACCCTTACCCAACACATTGGCAAGAGCCTATGAACCTGGATTCCATCGCTGTCTACAAAAAGTACGACCCCGCCGATGTGGGTTTTGGCATTGAGCGTCTGCCAGACCAGGTGCGTTGCGCTTGGCATGACACTCGTGAACTTGAGGTTCCTAAAACCTACAAACAAGTTTCCAATATTTACCTGTGCGGCATGGGCGGCTCAGCCCTTGGGTCTGAGATGCTAACGGCCGTATTTAACGATCGCCTGAAGCTGCCGGTCACCATTGTCCGCGACTACACTTTGCCGGCTGCGGTGACCTCAAAGTCGCTCGTCGTGCTCGCGAGCTTCTCGGGAACTACTGAAGAAACGCTGGCAGCTGCCGAGGCAGCCAAAAAGACTAAGGCCAAGTTGCTGGTCATTTGTGCTGGCGGCCCCCTGGCCGAGTTCGCTAAGAAAAACAAAATCCCAGCCTACATTTTTACCCCGGGCGATCTCGCTAAACAGCCTCGCTTTGCGGGCGGTTTCTTACTGATCGGTGTACTCGGTCTGCTCGAGCGTTCCGGCCTCATCAAAGTGAAAGAGGCCGAGCTTACGAGCATGATGACGTGCATGAACGAGGTCATCGACTCCTGCGCTGTCGACGTAAAGACTGCCGATAACCCCGCCAAGACGATCGCAAAAGCTATTGCCAATAAGAGCGTTCTTATTGTGTCGTCCGAGCACTTGACCGGCAACGCTCGTATTCTCCAGAACAGCATTAACGAGAATGGTAAGCAGTTTGCAACTAACTTCCAGTTGCCTGAACTTAACCATCACTTACTCGAGGGCCTCACCTATCCGAAAGAATTTTCGAAACACACGGTCGCTGTCATGTTGCGCTCGGGCTTGTATCACCCTCGTACCCAAAAACGCTACGACATCACGGCCGATATTTTTGAAAAACAAAATCTCTCAGTCGTCGAATACCGTGCTGCTGGTAAGACCCGTCTCGATGAGGTGGGGGAGGTACTCCAATTTGGTAGCTACGTGGCTTGGTACTTGGCCATGGAGAACAAGGCCGTGACCACGGATATCCCGTTCGTTAACGACCTCAAGCGGCGGATGGCGAAGGACTAAGCTCGGCCGATACGCCGTTCTTTACTCGTCCTCTGCGGGAAT
>JBBUCB010000004.1:0-4891 GCA_038058005.1 Patescibacteria group bacterium
GGTCGTAGCGACATCGAAGGTTTTACCATCAGGGGTCAAAATACATTGTTCACGAATACAACTACCAATCTGGAGAGCCACATGGCTTGCGAAGAACTCAAGACCAGGGCAGGCGTTTTCCGGAAGCGCCGCATCAAAGTCTTCAATAGCGACATCATTTCCAGGAGTAACACACGTGGCTCCCGAACAAATGTCTTCGTCCGAACAATCCGAATCTGAGGCACAGGCGTTAGATGTACCGCTGTTATTTAGCGTTGCCAACAAACACGAGCCCACAATGCAAGTGCCGCCTTCACTACCGCAATCTTCCGTGTTGGAACAGGCTGAGCCAGTATTTTCACAGAAACCAACGGAACAATCGGCACCAAATTCGCCCTCACAAGAGCCGGCTACGAGAGCCAAGCGATAATCTTCGCCGTCATCTACAACACAATAGTTGGGATCGAGCGTCTCACCGTCAGGATCACAAGCATCCTTATCTTCACAGGCGTCGCCGTGATGAAGATCGAATTCATCCTGAGTGATACTGCCGTCAGCCAAACCATCTGTGAGATCACAAAAACCTGGAGGGGGAGAAACATTGGCCTGTTCAAGTGTCTGGACTGGGAATAGATCTGGAATGGCGTAACCAGAATATTCTTGACCGTACCAAGATGTGTCACGTGCTGTATACACATCATTCGTCAAAACTATTTCAGCTTCGTCGGCTTTAATGTCTGAACAGAAAGACGTTCCACCAAGCACCGAAGAGTACTCAGTGCATAAGACCAGGTCAGAACATACGGTCTTCCAGCTATTGGAACGTTCATCCCAGCTGGCCTGGTCTTCAGCACAGCTCAACCACTCTGAACACTGACGATCACGGTTAACTTTGAGAATAGTGTTAGTGTCGTTCTCAAGACGTGGGACATCGGCCCGCTCTACACCTCCCGGTGCCCCGGCCTTGGTAACGCGGGCATCTGTGGCGCAATTGAAAGCCGCTACTTCAGCTCCGGATTCACTCCGCATCGTGCCACAATCACTGACGTCGTAACACGAGGTGCCCGTCAGATACAAGTCATCGAAATCGTAAAGATCTGCGTCGCCCACTGTTACTTCTTCGCTTAGCTTGTCAGATCTATCACCATTCTGATCCGAGATATCGTTAACTTCACCCTGGTCATAAATACAGCGCTGAGCACAAAGATCGATCACCGTGCCGTCCGCCAAGGTGAAGCTCGAATCCCCTACTTCACAGTCGATCGGATCCACCAAGGAATGCGGTGCCCGACCAACGAAAACGTCCGCGTGCGTACTGAGCATCTCCGAGGCGCTAGCACTGTAGCCCTGTGAAGGCTCGGAAGTATCGTTAAACAAGGTACAGCCCTCTTTGAGAGAGACCTGACCGTCACAGTGCTGGCTATCTGGCAAAACATTCTCATCGAGATTGTCGTTGTTCAAGTAGAAGTACTGCTTACCATCCGCTAACTGATATTGCTCGTCTGTTTCAAGGTCTAAAGGATCCTGGAATTCTGAACAGGTGCTGTACTGGCTCTCACACTGACCCACCCAACCGGCATAGTCTTCATCGCCGTTACGCCAGACACCGGAGAGGGTGCCGTTAATTACATAGGAAGGGTCTTGGGTATTACAACTGCCAGGAGCGCCGCCACATTGAGCGTCTGACGAACACGATGAACCGTCACTACAACTACCGTAACAGAACTCATCCGTACCCGTGCGGAACCAACCGTCGTAATCGGTACCGTTCAAGAGCACGTCGGTGCGATAATCACAAGTTTGTTCGGCTGGGTCCTTGAAGTAGAAAGTCCCGTCCTCATCGGTATCCCAAGCGGCACAGAAAAGTTCACCTTCATTACACAAAATTTCAGCGTAGTCATCAGGATCGTTCATCAAGAAACTCGAAGTAGCTCCAAGCGTGCTGTTACGATCTTGGCTCCACTCTGGTTTACCAACCTCGGTACAGCCGGCGTAGGCAGAGCTGCAGGTGACATCATCATTTACAACCAAGAACACATCGCTGTCGGCCGGAACTACCACCGTTGCTGGGCCATAGCTCAAATGCGACGGCAAAAGGCTCTGCTCCTCGTACCAACTTAGGTCAAAGTTACAACTTGTCTGGCCAACGCCAATGGTACACAAGTACTGGCTAGCGGTATCAAAGCCACCAGCACCGTTGTTCTCGTAGTAACACGAGGTCGGCGAAGTGACGGCTGAACCGTTAGGGTTGGCACACGTGGCCTGGAAGACCTGCGCGTAAGGTGAGGTACTTTCTTGGGTCATGAAGAAATCTTCACAACCAACCTTGCCCTCATCACACAAACGGCTGAAAGACTTGAGGTAAGCGGTCTCACTGTCTTGCGTGCGATATTCCTGACAACCAAGGTAGTACTGAGGCGAAGAAGCGCCGGTTGGTGCTTGGTCACATTCGGCCGGGGTAACCCAAGAGTCCTTAATGAGAGTAATACTATCCTCACCCTCACGCAGGGTGATGTTATCGATATAGGCTAGATCAGTCGGATCAAAGACCATGGTTGTACCGGCCCCAAAATCTGGATAATCGTCACCCGTCATGTTCAGCGGACCGAGGTTGAACTGCTGCCAGCCGCTCGTTAAGGTGACTACGCCAAACTCCACGTCAGCCGACGGCGAACCTGGGTTCGCGCTAATATCAAAGGCCGCCGTCAAAGTACCACTTCCCTTGGCCCAGAAGCTCAGGGTATAGGTCTTGCCCTCGAACAATTGACCTTCAACTGTGCCACAATATTGCTCGCCGCTAATGACGATACACGTTCCTCCGAGACTCTGGGCCGAACCAACACAACCAGCTGGATCTGTACAAACACTGCCATTATCAAAGATGAAGGTGGAGAATTGATTGGTAGCCGCAATCGAGTGACCGCCGGTAGCCAAAGACTCATTGCTCAACGTAACGTCAGCGGCGCTAGCGGCATCCCAATTGCTCAAGGTGCCAGCCTCGAGTGTGTCTTCAAGAACGACGCGGCTATTACGGCTGCGTCCGCCCGTGTATGAACGGCAACCATTAGCCGAAGCCGAACAACCTTCGCTCTCATCGGCGTACCCATTATAGCGACACGTACCCGTAGCCTCGTCGAAGTAACCCCCGGAGTTTTCGCAGTTTGCTGTTTGTTCAGCGGCGTCTACGCCTACGAGCTCAGTCTTACGGTAGGCCGTACAAGCCTCATTGACGGTTACCGTATTCGACCACTCACGATAGTGGATACCTCCACTCGTATCGTAGAACTCGCGACAATCAGGGTTGGTAAAAATGTCGTCATGGTCGTCACACGTAGCAGTATCCCAGTCGTAGTGAAGATCCCCATTACTGTCGACTTTATCATCACAAACGATGCCGTCGGCCGTGGCGGTCCAAACAGAACACGGAGCCAGATGTGGGGTCGAATCCACACCACGGGACACATAGGTATATGGAGAAGAACTTATGTTCGACTCAAGCAGAATCCAGGTCTTGAGCTGGTAACCCTCAAGGTCCGAACCCTCCCAAGTGTAGAAAGTCGCGGCGTCGTCACTGTTGGTATTGGCAGCCGCCTGAGTAGGAGTCACACAAGCTCGGAGGTAGGTGTAGTACTCCAAAGCCTCGGTTGTAAGATTCGTAAACTCGTCACAACCGACATCGTCATCCGAACAGGTATCCCCCGTCTCAGCGATAAAGTAGACCGGGAAGGACCCAGCTGGCTCGTACAGAGTTGGCTCTTGCTTAAAGGTGTCATAACCAACACAAACCGCTGGACAGGCATCAAGTTCCGTGGCTACGCCGGTAACGGTAGGATCACCATTGGTGGGCGTATAGGCGGTACAGCCGACATCATTTTCGCTACACACCTGAGCGTAGTTCGCGCACTCGGCTGGATCAGAAGCATCACCCTGACACCCAAGGTAAGCGGGTGGAACTTTGACAGTCAGGGAAACCGGCTCAGAACTTGAATAGCCGACATGGTAATCAGAAACCGCTTCACCCTGCTCAAGCTGAACATCATCAACGTAGACATCGCCCAAGAAGTAGACCAGGGCGCTGACGTTGGCAGCTGGATTCGACAGTACAGGTGAAGTAAAGGTACAGGTGAAACGCTCAAACACCACACCGGTAGGATTACCTTCAATGGCGAAAAGGTCGTTCAGGCCATCACCATTAACTCCAGCGCCACCGTTATTAATTTCACAGGTTGTTCCCGCTCCCGCTACGAAACTGGTACCCAACAAGTCGATATCCGTACCTGGATCGTCGGTGATGAAAGAGATTAAGGCGGCGGCTGAGGCATTGGCTCCGTCAACCTTCTGACGAGCGTAAAAAGACATGGTGTAAAAACGACCTTGCGAGAAAGCTACACCTGGCTGAGAAATCAAATCAACGACCCCGAGAGACATTGCGTCAAGACCCGTACGACTAAAGGAGCCGGAGGAATCTACGCTTGCGCCCTCACTGATCCAACCGTCGGGAACGCCGTCGTTATTGAGATCGTCTTCGAAGCTTGGATTTTGAATCACGTTAAGACGCACGGCGTCATCACGTTCATACAGCTCAGAACAGCCGCCGTTCTCGCCGCTACATTCTTCAACTGCACTCGTGAAATAAATGCGGGAAGTGTAAGCGTCCGCAGCAGCATCAGCACCAGCTACATCGGTAACTGACTGCCAATCATAGCTGCCGTCACCTTCTGGATCGGCCTTTTGTGTGTTGTACCACAAACAACCGGCGTTATCGGCTGAGCAGCCTGCAAAATCGACGGTGTTCTCAAGGTAAGAGACAGTTTTGTCTTCGCCTTCGAAAGTTAGACAAGAAGCGTACTGAACTGGACAGGATTCGCCTCGGAAGCGCCACGTATTCTCCTCCTTCACACAGTAGCCATAA
>JBBUCB010000005.1:0-3849 GCA_038058005.1 Patescibacteria group bacterium
CCGGAACCATGAAAACTTCTTTCAAGGAAAGGGTCAGCGGCTGGCACTATGACCATGAGAGCTAGCCCGTAAAAAGCAGAAGGGCGCCCAGGACAGTTGTCCGGGCGCCCTGCGTAACGAGTCTTCCGCGATGAGCGCGGGAGACTACTTCAGTTGATCTTGACCTCGCAGCCGTTCCCGTACCCGTACGGGAACCCGATGGGGGTCTCGTAGTTGTTGACGTAGGTGGGCGAGTTGGGGCTGCTCACCCCGTCCCACTCGAACGTGAACGTCCCGTAGGGCGTGTACGCGGGGTTGGCGGTGCCCATGCAGGAGTAGCCGACGGCCGCTCCGGCGAAGGACGCCGAGGCGTACCACTGGTCGATGTCGGAGTAGCAGATGCTGTTCGCGAACGCCACCTGGCCTGGCACGGACGCGTCGAGCGTCCAGCCGTTGACGCCGTTCACGATCGGGCTCATGACCGGGGCCGCGATGCCGCTGCCGGCGGCGTAGTGCTCGGCCGAGACCACGATGCTCGTGGCGCCCGCCGGGGCGACGTACGTGCCGGACAGCCGAACGAAGCCGGCGGCGCACTCGTCGACGTCCTCGTCGCAGTCGTCGTCGATCCCGTTGCTGTCGTTCTCGACGGCGTTGGGGTTCACGGCGGCGTCGGCGTCGTCGCAGTCGGGCTCGGCGGACGGGCTCGGGCGGTAGGCCACGATGCCCTGGCTGCCGCACGAGTTCACGACCGTGTCGGGGTCGGTGAAGCCGTCCCCGTCGGCGTCGATGTACCAGTCCGTGAAGGCCTGGACCGAGGCGTCGAAGTCGTCGCAGTCGCCGCCGGTGGCGACGTGATCGAGCGGAGGGAAGCAGGCCGGGACCGCGATCGCGTTGCCGATGCCGTCGCCGTCCACGTCCAGGTACCAGTCGATGAGGACGCACGGCTCGGCCGTGTCGCCCGTGTCGAGCGGCGTGTCCGTGTCGAGCACGCCGGTGTCACCGGTGCTGGTCGTGGTCCCGGTGTCACCGGTCGTCACGATCACCGTCTCGACGCCCGTGTCACCCGTGGTCACGGGGACGCTGGTGTCGCCGGTGGTGGGCGTGGTCGGGATCGTGGGGATGGTGGTCCCCGTCGGGATCGTGTCGGTGTCGGTGTCCGCGGCGGGCAGGGGCTCGATCTCGAACCACCCCCGGCAACCGCCGAGAGCCAGCAACAGGACGGGGATCGAAAGGACGGTCGCGCGCATGGGAGCCTCCAGGGGTCTCTGGGATGTCGTCTCAAGTCCAAGCACTACGCCTAGCCTCTCGAACGAACATAACAATTTACGCTAAAACACTCGAAATGTCAACATTTCGAGTGTTTTACGGGCTTTTTAGTTCATTTTAAGTATTTTTAGCCAAATAGCTAAGATTAGCTTATTCAGCTAACTCCTCTTCAATCTCTAAAAGTCGATTGTATTTACATAAACGCTCAGAACGTGAGGGGGCGCCAGATTTAATGTATTCGGCATTTACCGCCACGGCCAGATCGGCAATGGTGGTATCCGTCGTTTCACCGGAGCGATGCGAAATCACAATTTTGTACCGATGTTTCTGAGCCAACAAAATCGTTTCCATGGTTTCAGACAAAGTGCCAATTTGATTCACCTTAACCAGGACCGCGTTCGCGACACCCTCATCGATACCTCGCTGGACGCGCTCCTTATTCGTCACGAATAAGTCATCCCCAATCAGCAGGAGATCAGATCCCAAACGACGCGTCTGCGTACGCCAGTCCTCCCACGCGTCTTCATCAAGACCGTCTTCAATGGAAAGCATGGGATACTTTTTCATCCAAGCCTCGTAAAGCGCCGTCATTTCATCCCCCGTCATCTTACGACGATCAGTCTTCAAAATGTACTTATTTGTACGCGCATCAAAAAACTCGCTCGCGGCCACGTCGATGCCAAAACGGATTTCCTTACGAGGCTTATAGCCAGCCTTCTTCGTAGCCTTCATGAGATACTCAAGTGCAGCTTCCGTACGACCTACATCTGGAGCATATCCGCCTTCGTTACCAACATCCGTATCCAAACCATCAGCCTGCAACACATCGCCGAGTGCGTGGAAAATCTCACTCCCCGCTTGCAGCTGCCTAGAAAACGTTTTGAAACCCACAGGAATGATAATAAACTCCTGCATGTCGAGATTCGTATCAGCATGTCGGCCACCGTTAAACACATTCATGAGCGGCACCGGCATTTTGTAACCTTTGTATTTTAAATCGTAGACATCGCGCAGATACGCATACAGCGGCATCTTGGCGCGCCTGGCCCCGGCATGCGCACAGGCCAACGACACCCCAAGGATCGCATTCGCTCCAAGCTTGCGCTTGTTGTCGGTGCCATCGAGCACACGCATGGTGTCGTCGATACCTTGAAGATCAAAAACGTCATGACCCTTCAAGGCCTTGGCAATCGGTCCATTCACATTTTTGACTGCCTTTAAAACGCCAAGACCACGATAACGACGTTTGTCGCCATCACGGAGTTCGAGCGCTTCGTGGCTACCGGTTGAGGCGCCCGAAGGAACTGCCGCTACACCACGGGTGCCATTCTTCAACAGAACGGTCACCTGAACAGTGGGATTGCCCCGCGAATCGAGGATCTCATGAGCATGAATAGTGTCGATTCGTTCGAGCATAGCGACTAAATAACGTAATCAAGAAAAGTATAACATGCGCTATCCGCGCAAAGCCTCGAGGCCTGGCAGATGTTCTCCGCTGAGAAATGCTAGCATTGCTCCGCCGCCTGTCGAGACATGTGAAAAACCTTTTAAGAGCTTGTGATCCTCCAAAAATTCAACCGTCTCTCCCCCGCCCGTAACAACACGAGCTCCGCTCCTCGACATTGCCTTAGCGGCTGACAAAGTCCCCGCCATCCCATCAGCACGCTCGATAATCCCGAGTGGCCCGTTCCAAATAATCGTTTTCGCCTGGGCTATCTCCTTGGCAAACAGTTCCTGCGTCTCGGGCCCGATATCGGTTACAAGATGTAGTTTTGGTTTAGCGATCAGATCTAAAGGTAAAACAAGCTTATGGCCAAACTGGCGAATAATTTTTCGAGCCGTGGCGACATCGCGTTCTGCCATTAAAGCGGCCGGATACGTGGGCAGCTCAACTTCAGCGGCTGCCAAGAAAGTCACTGCCAAGCCTCCCCCGAGAAGAATCCTATCCGCCCTGGGACCAAGCTGCTGGAGTAAACCAATTTTTGTATCTATCTTCGCTCCGCCCATCACGAGAACAAATGGCTTGGTTGGCTTGGCCGAAAGCTCGGCGACCTCGCGGAGGACGAGCTCGCCCGCAAAGCTTGGAAGATGTCGCGTGATCGCATGAACCGAAGCGTGACGTCGATGGCAAACACCAAAAGCATTATTCACGTACACCTCGGCAAGCTTAGCGAGCTTCCAGGCGAACGCATCACTATTCTTTTCTTCGCCGGCATCAAAACGCAAATTCTCGAGCAGGCACAACTCTCCGGGTCGTAGAGACGGAATGACGAGATCTTTTACAAGCGGTACCGAGCGACGTAAACGCTTCTCGAAAACCTTAGCAACCGGTGCTAGCGAAAACTTTTTATCGATCTTCCCGCCTGGATCACCAAGATGTGACGCGAGGATAATTGCGGCCCCACGTTTACGCAGCTTTTCAATCTCAGGGAGGGTCTGTGACAAGCGCCCGTAAACTCCGCCATCCTGAGCCTTGCTATTTTTAATCGGCACATTCGCATCAATACGCAAAAACACCCGTGTTCCGGCTTTGATATCCTTAGCGCTCCACGAGCGGAGTTTCATAAGCTAGCAATCGTTCTTGTGATACAAGCGTACACCCTC
>JBBUCB010000006.1:0-16076 GCA_038058005.1 Patescibacteria group bacterium
GCAGATATGCGAATTAAGTAACTGAACATTATAGCACAAAATTGCCAAAAAGTCAATGAAATTAGCCCTAATTAGGCCCAAAATCATTGACGAAACGGCATTTTGATGCTATATTTCCTGGTTCCGTTGGAACCTTTTCCCCACCTATGCAAAAACTTCCAAAAGGTATTTTCTTGGTAATTTTTGCTTTTGAATTCGCGCTTTTGCTTTCACATACTTTTGCAACTCATCCTTTGGCTGCTCCCGAAACTCACACGCTCCCCGCTGTCGAGGCAGTTGCGCCTTCCCCCGCTGTCATTGTAGAAGCTCCCGTAGCTATCGCCGCACCTCAAAAGATCGTGATGACTATTCCTGAAACAGTTTCCATACCGACAGTAACAGCACCAGCAGGTGCATATCTCACGATCCCAAGTATTGGTGTTAATGCCAGTATTCAAAATGTCGGCATGACGCCAGAAGGTGCCATGGCCATTCCCGACAGCACCGTAGCTGTTGGCTGGTATAGCCCGGGACCACGTCCTGGCGAAATCGGCAGTGCGGTTATTGGCGGTCATAATCGTTGGCACGATACAACTGCCGTCTTTCTCCGTTTGGAAGAAGTGCAGACTGGCGATGTCATCACTGTTGTCGACGCCCAAGGCCTTTCGACAGCTTTCGTTGTTCGTGAAACACGTCTGTATAACCCAACCGACGATGCCGCAGAAATTTTTACCTCAGCTGACGGCACTCATTTGAACCTGATTACCTGTAGCGGCGTTCTTGATCCAGCTACCAATAGCTACACAAAGCGCTTTGTCGTCTTTACCGACCTCAAAGAAACTACTCTCGCGAGCGCACAATAAAAAAAACACCTCCGACGTTACGTCGGAGGTGTTTTTTTATTGAAACCGCTCGCACTAAACGCGGCGTAACATTTTTACGCCCCAAAGTAAGATCACCGAACCGATAACAGCCACGAGCAAGCTCCAGAGATTGAAACCAGTAACTCCTTCCCCGCCAATGAGTGACATGACAAGCCCGCCAAGTAAAGCACCAACGATGCCGACCACGATGTTCATAAGTAAACCCTGCTGAGCGTTGGTCTTCATGATCATGGAAGCGATCCAACCGGCTAAGGCACCGAGAATGATCCACAAAATTATGCCCATAAAAAATTTACACTTAAGATTAATCGTTAATCCTGGCAGGATAGCACCTTTCAGGAGATAAAAATTTTATTACGCTCTTAAAGCTATCTGTGCAATAAAACCGCTAATAGCACAATAACGTGCTATCGTACAAGCAATAAATAATTGCGGTGGCAGCTTAACCACGGGTTAGTGCCAGGTAGCATTACTACCCCTTCATGAAATCATCTAAACGCGTTTTAGGTAGCCTCATGGCTCTGGCTTTAGTTATTAGTGCGCTTCAACCTATTGATGTGCTGGCCGCCACGACCGTTGATCTGAGCACGGCCGAGACCTTTGCAGTCTTAGCGGGCACAGCCATTTCGGATACAAATCCCTCCGTAATTACTGGAGACGTGGGTTTGAGCCCAGCTGCCGGATCTAATATTACCCAGCTAACCTCAGCAGAAGTCAGCGGCACTATTTATGCGGTTGACGCCACTGGTCCGGATGGTGCCTCGGGTAATAATCCTGGCTTAGTCAATGGAGCTAAAACAGACTTAACGGCAGCCTATACTGCCGCTAGCCAAGTAACATCAGGTGTAATCTCTGCCGACCTCGGTGGCCAGACTCTGAACGCAGGTGTTTACGAAGACAATGACGCTCCAAACTCGCTGGCAATTGCGGCTGGACAAACATTGACACTTAATGGACAGGGCAATGCTAACGCGGTCTTCATCTTCAAATCAGGCTCAACTCTGATCACGGGAGTCGGAAGTACCGTGTCACTCATCAACGGCGCCAGTGCTTGTAACGTCTTTTGGCAAGTTAGGTAGCTCTGCGACTCTGGGTACGGGGACAACTTTCGCGGGTAACATCCTAGCCCTTACCTCAATTACCGATAATGGCGGCTCAACCGTCAACGGCAGACTGCTGGCTCGTAACGGTGCCGTGACGCTCAACAACACCACCGTAACCGTACCGACATGTACCACCACACCGGATAGCGGTTCGTCGGGATACACGGGCACGATCAGCGTAGTAAAAATCGTTATCAACGATAACGGCGGAACCCAAGAGATCGAAGATTTCCCCCTCTTCATCAACGACACTCAGGTGTTATCTGGAGCTACTACATCCCTCCCTGCTAACCCTAGTCAGTATTTTGTCAGCGAAACCTCTAACGCTAATTACACCCAAGCTTTCACTGGTGACTGTGACGAATTCGGCTTCATGAATCTCAGGGGAGCACAACATCTGCTGTGTGTGCTGACAAATGACGACATCGGTACGCCGATAATCATTCCTCCGGTGCCACCAATTATCGAGGTCGTAAAAGTTCCTAGCCCTCTCGCTCTGCCTGACGGTCCAGGAACGGTCACCTACACCTACTCCCTGTACAACATCGGTACAGTTCCCGTGACCGACATTGTCATGACCGACAACACCTGTGTGCCGACATACGTGTCAGGTGACAGTGATAGCGACACCCACCTAGATCTCACCGAGACTTGGACCTACAGCTGTACCAACACCCTGTCCTCGACCCATACCAACACCGTCGTGGCCTCGGGTTGGGCCAATGGCCTAAACGCTATTGATGTGGCTACCGCTACTGTCGTGGTTGGCGAAGCGATTGTGCCACCACTGATTCACGTAACAAAAATCCCGAACCCGCTCACCTTGCTCGCTGGCGGAGGCCTGGTTACCTATACCGAAACTATCACTAACCCAGGTACAGAAACCCTGAGCAACGTAACCATCAGCGACAATAAATGCAGTCCTGTAACCTACGTTTCTGGCGACACCAACGATAATGGTCTACTCGAGAGCGACGAATCGTGGGTACACACCTGTAGCTCAAATATCACTAGCAACACCACTAATACAGTTACAGTGACAGGCGAGGCTAATGACATGATGGCTACCGACTTCGCAGTTGTCACCGTGCTCGTGGCTGCCGCCTTGCCAACCCTGCCAAACGCCGGCCTGGCCCCTACAACTGGCATGCTGGTCTGGCCGATTGTCGCCGCCAGCCTCGGCGTGATCTCACTCGTTGGTTACTTGCTGCTCAAAAAGAAGCGAACCACCTAACGGATCCTTGAGAAAAATGCTTAACGTAGACGTTCTCAGAAAAACAACGCGCCGCCAAAGACTCGGGATACTTACTGTATCCGCAGGTCTGTTCAGTGTCTGCACTTTTCTGCTCTTACAAAATGTCATCGCCTCCGAAGTCTCCTCGGGGACTCCCCCACTACCTCTGGTCGTCGAGGCTGAGCAAATCGGGATTCCGGTCCATATCAAAATCTCGAGTATCGCTCTCGACGCCCCCATCGAACAAGTCGGCCTAACAACTACCGGTGCCATGGATGTACCCAAGGATCCTCAGAACGCCGGCTGGTATCAACTAGGAGCTCGTCCAGGGCAGGCTGGAAGCGCAGCTATCGCCGGACACGTTGATTGGTGGGACAACACTACGGGAGTGTTCGCCGATCTTGATCAGGTCAGACCCGGAGACGCTATCACCATTCAGGATGCCTCAGGAAAAGACATCGTCTTTATCGTTCGTGAACTTCGAAAATTTGATCCAACAGCAGATTCGACCGAGGTTTTCAGCTCGAACGATGGCCTAGCCCACCTTAGTCTCATTACGTGTACGGGAACTTGGAACAAAAAAGCTCGACAGTACAACGAACGCTTAATAGTCTTTGCGGTTAGGGTCGAGGAATAAGATAACGAAACACCAGCTCTTAGTGGGCTGGTGTTTCGTTTGCATGAGGTAACTCGACTGAAGATAGCCCCCTTCCGAACGCCTCTAGCCTTCATCTGTATACGGGTGTATATCGACACTAAGTGCCTAACCGAAAAACATATGTCTAAAACCTTTATCATGGCCACCTTCGCCACCCTTATACTTCTCGGCGCAGGCTGCACCATTCCAAGGTCGACAACGAATACGACCGAAACGGAAACCGGTCAGGCTCCTCAGGCTGGCCCGACCGCCTCGGGGGCTTCCGGATGGCTCGAAACGAATGAGCCCCTAACCGAGGGCGAGATTGGCTTTACTATCAACCCACCGGAAGATTGGGGGATTTTTTCCATCGTCTTGCATAAAATCTCATTCCCAGGAAACCCCGAGATCGGAGACTATTGGGAGTACGGTGGCGAATTCAGTGAACAACCAGCCGTAATCTATAGAGCCACCGATCCCGAACATGTCCTCGGCAGAGGCGGGTATGCTGGCGACGTGCTGGGGTATGAAAAACGAGCAAACGGTTACTATGTCATGTTCCTTGGGAAAACTGCTCAAAAAGTTCCCGAGTCTTTGGTTATTGGTGAGGTTCCCCTCGCAAACGGCCTGGCCCTGCTCCTTCAAGGACAGGAGGCCAGTGGCCCAAGCTCATTCCCCGGCGTACCCGGCCAATTGGTCGCCTACCTGAATACGCCTAACGGCCCTCTACCCGGCGGCGTATTCATGACCAGCCCGAACGGACCGGTGATTAGTCCTGATAAAATGCGAGAGCTGCTGGCCACAGTAACCATTAACTAGCTAGAGCTCTATGTCCTACCTAATAAATCTGGCCCAAGCGGCCAAGACTAATCAATACTTCCGGCAAGTTCTTCACACTGGAGCCAAAAGTCAGCTGGTCATCATGAATCTCCCGGTCGGCGAAGATATTGGCGAAGAAACCCACGATCACGTAGAGCAGGTTCTGTACTTCCAATCAGGCACGGGCAAAACCATTATCGAAGGCCAGGAATCGGCCCTCAAGCCTGGCGATGTGTTAGTCGTATCGCCCAAAGCTAAACACAACATCATCAATACGGGGAACGAACCGCTAATCATCGCCACCGTGTACGTACCCCCGAATCATATCGATGGCACCGTCCACCGCACAAGGCCGATGCAACCGCAGACCATAAAGATGAAGCTTTCGGGGAATCGGCTTAAGAATCACCACATAGTTTACTTATTGAAACACCAGCCTGACGGGGCTGGTGTTTGCGGCTAAATTTTTATGGCAAGCTTGAGTGATGGGAACTGGGCATGGATTTTGACTGTTAACCGGTCGAGATCTAGGGGGAGCGCTTGCTCTAGCTCCGGGACCAGGGTCTTGTCATAACGAACCTGCTGGAGCGCATACGACTCATCCGGCTTGAGCTGACTCGCAATTGTCAGAATATCGTCTTCAGTATGCAGGGCCGAGTAGATGGTGGTTCGAAATTCATGATCTAGGCCACAATCCTGGATCATACGAAAAGTTTTACGGCAATTCTCGACCGCAATCTCCGGCGTATCCCCAATTACATCCGCATATTTGTCCCAGCGATGTTTTATGTCCATAGCTAAGAAATCGACCGCCTCGAGCTGCAAGCATCTTTCAACCAGTCTCGGGTTAACGCCATTCGTATCGAGCTTCACTTTTAACCCGAGCGCTTTGATCTTCATGAGGAAGCTGGGCAGGTCAGGATGCAGCGTAGGCTCGCCGCCGGTCACTACCACACCGTCCAGCATACTGGCATCTTTTTCAATCTGGGCCAGGATGGCAGCTTCACTAAGCTCATCCTGACCTTTGATCGGAATGAGTTCTGGGTTGTGACAATAAACACAGCGGAACGCACAGCCCTGGGTAAAAACAATTGCAGCAATGTGTCCGGGATAATCGATGAGTGTCAGGGGCTGATAGCCAGCTATACGCATACATTATCTTCTTCATGAACAAGGGGGAGATATTCTTCGCGTTCGGCGTATTCGCTCTTTTTACCTTTATTCCACTCCTGCACTGGTCGGAAATAGCCAACCACGCGTGACCAGACCTCGCAGTCTGACTGACAAGTCGGGCACGTCTTCACCTCGCCCGAGATATAGCCGTGTGTAGGACAAACGCTAAAAGTCGGCGTAACCGTAATGTATGGCAATCGATGGTTAGCAATAACTTTCTTCACGAAATCTCGGCACATCTTCCAATCGTGGATACGCTCACCCAAGAAGAGATGTAAGACCGTACCGCCAGTGTAAAGAGTCTGAAGATCGTCCTGGTGACGAAGAGCTTCGAGGGGATTATCAGTGTAACCCACGGGTAGATGTGAAGAATTGGTGTAATACGGCGCGTCACTCGTTCCAGCCTGAATGATGTGCGGGAAACGCTTCTTATCCTCCTTGGCAAAGCGATAGGTTGTACCTTCAGCCGGAGTTGCTTCAAGGTTGTACATATGACCAGTTTCTGCCTGATACTTCACCAGTTCCTCGCGCATGAAATGCAGGATCTCAACAGCTAATGCTTTACCCTCCGCTGAGGCGATATCGAAATCCTTACCAAGCAAGTTCTGACAAGCCTCATTCATGCCGTTCAAGCCGATGGTTGAGAAATGATTTCTGAGCGACGGCAAATAGCGTTTTGTGAAAGGCAAAAGTCCCATGTCGATATTTTTCTGAACTACTCCGCGCTTCAGCTCGAGTGATAGCTTGCTCACTTCCATAAGTTCTCCCAAACGCGCAAAGAAATCCTCTTTGGTCCTGGCAAGATAAGCAATCCGCGGCAAGTTAATGGTTACTACCCCAACACTGCCGGTCATCTCTGCCGAGCCGAATAGACCACCTCCTCTCGCTCTAAGCTGGCGAAGATCAAGCTGAAGCCGACAGCACATGCTGCGAACGTCATTCGGATTCAAGTCTGAATTTACAAAATTTTGAAAGTACGGAATGCCGTACTTGGCGGTCATCTCAAATAACCCCTGGGCGTTTTTGTGATCCCAATCAAAGTCTTTCGTAATATTGTAGGTAGGAATTGGAAAAGTAAAAATGCGGCCCTTACTATCCCCCGCCGCCATAACATCAATAAAAGCTTTATTAATAATATCCATCTCGGGCTGACACTCAGCATAGGTAAACGTTTGCTCTTGACCACCAATAATTGGCTTCTGATCTTGCATGTCAGCCGGGCAATTCCAGTCGAGCGTGATATTCGTAAACGGTGTTTGCATGCCCCAACGCGAAGGTACGTTGAGATTAAAAATAAATTGCTGAATTCCTTGTCTGACCTCCGCGTAATCTAAACCGTCATTTTTTACGTAAGGAGCTAGGAAGGTATCGAAAGAGGAAAAGGCCTGAGCTCCAGCCCACTCATTCTGCAGGGTCCCAAGAAAATTCACCATTTGGCCAAGAGCGGTATCAAAGTGCTTGGGAGGAGCGGATTCAACCTTGCCCGAGACCCCATTAAAGCCCTCGATGAGTAACTGACGCAGACTCCAACCGGCACAGTAACCCGAGAACATGTCCAGGTCGTGAATATGCACATCACCCTCAATGTGCGCCCTACGAACTGACTCTGGATAAATTTTATGCAACCAATAATTGGCGATGATTTTCCCGGAAATATTCAAGATCATGCCACCAAGTGAATAGCCCTGGTTAGCATTAGCGTGAATGCGCCAGTCAAGCCGATCAAGATACTCATCCACTGTTGTAATGGCATCCACCGGAATCGCAACCTCAGGAATCCGAGTCTCGGTCAGCTCAAAATCCTTCAAGGTGATGATCGTCTTCATAATAAAATAAAAACCCGCTTTCGCGAGCCTCGAGGGCTTCTTTGGGAAGTAAGGGTGAATTAGGTCGTCTTTTGCGCCGATGGGCAGTAAACGCGATGAGGGCAGTTTTCAATCATGCACAACAAATTGTTAAACCGTGACTCTTTGACGGTGGTTACCTCCTTACACGACTTACACTTGATTTCGATGTCGCCCTCAATCAGAACGCCCTTGAATAAGAGCTTCTGACAGCGTTGACAGCGATACTCATCGGTGTAAGAGTTCATACCGTTATCGCTAGCATACACTACCCGTAGTATGGCGAAAGAATTTTAATCACTACATGTTGATAAGGCCTGACGATGTGCAGATTAGTAGCCAACTTTAACGGTATACTGTCAGCACCTATGAAATTATCTTTTGAGCAATCACTCCTCGGACTACTCCGACTCAGCCTGGGCTGGATCTTTATCTGGGCCTTTATCGACAAGGTCCTCGGCTTAGGTTTTGCCACTGAACCAGGTAAGGCCCTCATAGACGGAGTCTCACCTACTTACGGCTATCTCACCTTCGCTACTCACGGACCACTGGCACCACTGTTCGAAATGTTGGCCGGCAACGTCTTGGTCGACTGGCTATTCATGACCGGGTTGCTTCTCATCGGACTAGCGCTCATATTAGGAATCGGCGTCCGCATCGCTGGCTACGCCGGAGCTCTCATGATGGCCCTCATGTTTCTTGCCGCTTCCTTGCCCCCGGAACATAATCCCATACTCGATGAACACATTATCTATTTACTCGTACTCCTGCTCTTCACTCAACTACCCGTTGGCGATTACTTGGGGTTAGGAAAACGGTGGTCACAAGTAGCAATCGTAAAGCGTAACCCCTTTCTGAAGTAAAGTTATTTAACTGTTATGCCCTATCGCGAAGGACAACCCGACCTGAGAGAACAAGAGGCGTATGAATTCGATAGCCTCGTAAAAAAGTATTTGAAATTAGAGGATGAGGGCGTCCCTCAAGAATCTCTTGAACTTGTCATGGCTATGGGCAAGGACCAGGCTATTTCTGAGACTGACATGAGTCAGGACCAGCGATATCAAACTTACAAAGCCGGCGAAGGCACAGATAATGCCAATAATCTTTGGGCCGTCTTCTCCCCTGACATTAGAGACAGTGCTAACCGCATGCTTAAACGGCTACGTGACCTCGGGCCCGGAAAACTACCTGAGGCCCAAGAGATGCTCGAGAACGATTACAGCTACCGACAAACACCTCTCTACTATTTGTCAGAGAAGGGCCATCTCCGCCAGGCTCTTGAAAAGCTAGGACCCGATAAGGCTAAACGTTTTCTCGAAGTAGCGGTTGAGAAGGCTGAACCAGTCGATTACATGGCACCAGAGACGATCAAAAAAATGTCTGATCCCGAATTTCAAGCCAGACAAGCAGAGTTCAACAAAACCTGTCGAGAACTCTACGTTATTCTGCACGAACTCGGGGTAAACGTAGCTAGGCTTGCCGAGTAATGCTTGTCATCAAAAAATACCAGTCCACTCGGGCTGGTATTTTTTCATGACCTAGACCGACTCGTCATCGGCTTCGTCCCCGTCGCCTTCGCCGCTGCTATCATCTTCACTTTCACTCTCATCCTCGCTTTCGTCCTGTATGTCATCGTCCTCAGCTTCATCTTCGTCACTGTCGTCACCATCATCAATGCTGCTCACCGCCTTCCCACGAGCCCACATAGCCGCATGTTTGGCTTCGTCAGCGTGGTCCTCAGCGAGTGCAAAATCGCCCACGGCCAAGGCTGCCTCGGCTGCAGCTAGATGCACTCTGGCCTCAGCAAGCAAGACCTCGGAGGCACTGATATCCTTGCCGTCCTCTTGGTCCTCAAGAATATCGCTTTCAGCCTCCGCAATTTCTTCCTGAGCATCTGAAATAGCGTCATCGGCGTCGTCCGCGTCATCGGCGTCGAGCTCATCAATATCATCAAGTTCAGCCTCATCATCGTCATCAACGTCAATCACTTGGAGCTTCTCCAAAATCTCAGCGAGTACCGTGGCCGCTTGATCGGCATCTACATGGATAAGTGCCAAGGCCACCCCGAGACGGTCCTCAAGATCTTCAAGTTCAAGGGCGTGTTCTTGGAGATTGTCCTCTTGATCAGTGTCCAGGACGGCATCGACTTCAATAGCTTCGTCGCCTTCTACTCGGAATAGGCTGCCTTCGTCATCTCTTAGCACGGTCCCCTCGGGGATTTCCCCGTCTATCAATGGGGCACCCAAGTCAAAATCCGGCCAGAAGGCCTCCGAAAGATCGTCGACGCGCTCAGCCCAATCTTCCCCGAAGAGCGTCTCAGCCTGCTCTTCGCTCGATAGCGCGCGTAAAACACCATCATCTTCAACGGCGTAAACTGTCGGTACGCTTGGCAGTTTCACGAGCCGAGTTCCGGCCTGGTAAACCACCGTGCTTCCCACCTGAATTGTGGCCAAGTCGTCACACGAAATCTGCACGACATCATGAAAATCGTTGTACCAGCTATGGAATGTTTGCTCATTCGGGAAGGGGTGACGCTGACCATCTTCTCCCAGAAAATAAACCGTGGAAAACTCGGAACAGGTGATCAAGTCCCCAACATTGGCCGCACTAACAGGTTTGGGCGAAATAACAGCCAGACCTAAGATAAACAGAACTTGAAAATAAACGAGTTTTTTCATATGTCTGGGATTATACTCCTTAATTAGCTGTTTCTTGTACATCCTCTGTGTTGGTGATGATTGCGTGACAAATTAGCCATAAAATGATACTCCTGAAGCAAAGGCGACTAACCTACAAACACTATGAATAACTCAACTGCCCTGAAAACTGTAGTCGGCCTAATCCTTACGGTAATAGTGGGAGTAATTATTTATCTCGTAGTCGCAAAGAACAACGACAGCCTACCGCCGGTCATTGACAACCCTACAGAAGACGTACTAATTCGCGTAACGTCTCCTCAACCCTACGCCAGTGTTACGAGTCCGCTGACCATCACCGGTGAAGCTAGAGGCACCTGGTATTTTGAAGCCACATTCCCCGTCCGTATTCTCGATGCCGACGGTAAAGAGTTGGGAGCTTCCTACGCTCAAGCACAAGACGAATGGATGACTGAGGAATTTGTACCTTTTGTATCCACGCTCACCTTCACGACTCCGAGCACTGAGACGGGTCTGCTCGTCCTCGAGAAGGACAATCCTTCAGGTCTTCCTGAACACGCGGACGAAATTCGCATCCCGGTTACTTTCGTAAAAAATGAGCGCACAGTAAAATTGTATTACTACGATGCTAATAAAGACCGAGACTCAAGCGGTAACATACTCTGTTCCGAGCAAGGACTCGTGGCCGTAGAGCGAAAAATTCCCGTGACGAAGACCCCCATTCAAGACACCCTCCGCCTCTTGCTCGAAGGCGAGCTGACAGCTCAAGAACAAGCACAGGGCATTGACACGGAATATCCGCTGGCCGGCCTCGAACTCAAGGGAGCTAACCTCAAGAACAGTCATCTCACCCTTGAATTCAATGACCCACAAAACAAAACCGGCGGTGGCGCTTGTCGTGTAGGCGTACTCTGGCATCAAATTGAAGCCACTGCTAAACAGTTCCCCGAAGTTCAATCAGTGAGCTTCATCCCCGAGGAACTCTTCCAGCCATAATTACTGAGATATAACACCGGCCCTCTGGGGCCGGTGTTGTGTGGTGCGGCTGACTAAGGTTAGTGTTTTTGTGAACAACTATTTGCTTTCCCTCCAGGTGGTGGTAGGAAGACCGAGTATGAACCGAATCCCCATGGGAGTAATGTTTGTAACAATCGCCATAATTATGGCTGTTATTAGCATCAACTGGTTCATAAACGTTGAAGACAAACGACCAACCATTGAGGGTCCGAACATCGTACTCATCGTAAGTGACGACCAGCGCTACGATACGCTTCAATCCATGCCGTTTCTGGCAGACCTGATGTCCAAAGGAACCACCTTCACGCGCGGCTACGTCACCACTCCACTGTGCTGCCCCTCGCGTTCGTCAATCCTGAGCGGACAATACGCACATAATCATGGTGTGCTCAGTAATACTGCCCCAGACGGAGGCTTCGATCAGTTCAATGACTCGGCCACGCTGCCGGTCTGGCTCCAGGATGCCGGCTATCAAACAGGCTTGTTCGGAAAATACCTCAACGGTTACAGCAACGAGGATGTCGCCTACAAGCCACCCGGCTGGGATGTCTTTCACGCCTTCGTGAACGAGCCCGGCTATTTTGTTTTCCGACTTACTCGCCACCGAACCGACAAATATGAGGGCAATACTTCATACCTCAATGCGGACAAGGTGTACTCGACAGACTTACTAGCTCTTGAAGCAGCTGCCTTCATCAAGGAGGCGGCCGCAGAGCCCGAACATCCGTTCTTTGTTATGTACACGCCGTATGCACCCCACGGCCCCGTGACACCGCCAACGCGATACGAGAACGAGACTACAGGCGAAGAAAATTTGCCGAGCTACAACGAAGCCGATGTGAGCGACAAATCGTCGTGGTTCGAGACCCGACCACTCCTCACCGAGGCAGAAGAAACTCGTATCCAGGTGACCAAAGATAAAACCTCCGGCACGCTCCGTGGCCTAGACGACGGAATACAAACTATCGTCCAAGCTCTGAACGAAGCTGGCGTCGCCGAAAATACGGTCATCATCTACATCGCGGACAACGGTTTCCACTGGGGTGAGCACCGTATTCCGTTTGGAAAATCGACCCCTTATGAAGAGTCGGTCCATGTACCGCTCTACCTATACGACGGTCGAGACCAGATCGGCCAGACCGATAATCGACTCGCGCTGAACATCGACCTCGCACCAACTATCGCTGCGCTAGCTGGCATTGCGACGCCTAACAACCTCGATGGCCGATCATTGTTAGATCCTCAGTTCGAGCGCCAGCACTTCCTATCAGAAAACTGGCAGGGCCAACTTTCGCCGTTTACCGCTGTCCACACTGGACAAATGATTCTCATTAGCTTCAAAAATGGCGAACAAGAACTTTACGATCTTGAAACGGATCCCTATCAGCTAAAAAATATCATCAATGACCCCGCTTACGCTACGCAAAAAACTAAGCTCGAAGCCGAGCTCGAGCTACTTCGGGCTTGCCAAGGAGACGACTGTCAACAATAGGCGCAGCCCTCATTCTTAATGATCACACCTATGGTTAATCAAACTCACAACGAGCATCGCGGTCTGGCCAGTGCCAATCAGGAAACACGCGAACAGGTAGCCAGAAAGGGCGGCGAAGCGGTAAGTCAGGATCGCGAACATATGGCTGAGATTGGCCGTCGCGGAGGTAAGAGTAGCAGTCGAAATCGCCGAGCAGAAAATCGCTAAAAGGAGTATAGATCATAAAGTATGCGTATTCGTAAAGATCTCCCAAAATTTACTCACAAACCATCGCTGCTCGTTGTTACGGGACGTGTATCCGCAATCCTGTACTTTGCCCACGAAGGCGTCCTCAAGGTCGTTGAACGTATCGAAGAAAAGCCGGAATACTTCACTGACAACGAGGGCTTCTTTGAGTCTCGTACGTCCAGAATGGGTCAAGGCCGGGCCCTGACAGCGGCTAGCGGCTCAGTGAGGGAGCCCTACGACGACAAACGCGTTGGGCGTTTTGTGCGACGGCTGCGCGTTGAATTATGGCGTCAAATACATAAGGCCACCATTGCTGATATCTACATCTTCACTCCGAAAGGACACGAAATACTTTCCCACCTCCAGACTCGAGTTCAGAATAAGGTGCGTCGAGTTATCAAAGGAGACTTCATGCATGAACACCCCTTTCATCTGCTTGAACGCCTGCAAGCGAGCCTGAGCGAGCGTACCGTCCAACCCGCTCCCCCCATGGCCGCTCGAAAGTTATTACGTAAAACTCGTATTGCCCGTGAGGCCGGCGTCAAGGCTCAAAGACATAAATAGAGACCAGCGAAATGGTGTAAAATAGAGTTATTATGAAATGTCCTGAATGTGAATACGACATGGGCGTCGTGGCAACAAAAACATCACGCGGCACAACGGGAAAATATTACGACTGGACGCAATTTCACTGTAAACGCGACGACGTCTGGGCTGAGATCGAAATCCCTAAGGAAGAAAAGTAGGCTGTCTGACTACCACTTCTCGAGCAAGCTCACGAGCCGCAATTCATCTACATAAAGACCGGAAAAACGACGCCTAATACCCCGAATTCCGTTCGGAAGCCTAAGTTCGCCTTCGAGAAAAAGACTGATAACTTTAGGGTGGATATAACATTTCCTACACACCGCCACCGTATTCCCCAGAGCTTCGGCGGTTGTTTTCACCGCAGCCACCACGCTACGTTTTCTCTCCGCCTCAGTGTCACCGATCTCACAATTAGCCAAGAAGGTGGTTGCGAGCACCGTTCCATGCCAGGTTCTAAAATCTTTGGCGGTGATCTCGGCCTCTGTGATGGCCTGCAAATAAGCGTTAACGTCTTCCGAGCCCACACCGTGAGTCTCGCCATTATCACCCAGATAGCCGAACAGCTCCTGGCCAGGCAAGTCTTGGCATTGGGCCACAATTTTTCGAATCCGCTTGTCCTCGATGGGAATTTCATGAGCCACACCGCTTTTGCCCTTAAAAACAAAACGCATGCTAGCCCCACGACCCTTCAAGTGCCTATTCAAGAGTGTTGTCAGGCCATAAGACTTATTTTCACGCGCGTACTCTTCATTGCCGATACGAATATAGGTAGTGTCGAGTAATTTTACAATCGTAGCGAGAATTTTTTCTTTGGGCATGCCGATCGCTTTAAGATCACGCATCACCCGACCGCGGATCGATCCGAGTACTCCGGCAAACTCAAGTAGTCGATCATACTTGGTGGCATCACGGTGCTTGTTCCAGGCGGCGTGATAAATATACTGCTTACGACCTCGATCATCGCGAGCTGTGGCCTGCAAATGGCCGCGGGGATCCCGACAAATCCAAACATCAGTGTAAGCCGGTGGCACGCCAAGCTTCTGACAACGATCAATGATCTTTTGATTCTTGATTTGTCGGCCGCGGGGATCAAGAAAAATAAACTCCTCCCCCACCTGTTTACGGGTAATGCCAGGAACATCATCAGTGGTGTGGCGAAGTTTAGCTATAGACATAAACAGCTAGTGAGCCCGAGGTTGATAAAGCGCCAGATTATTATAGCGGTATTTCCAAGTCTTGAGGTGTTTGAGCTGACGTTCAAAGATCGACAGTAAAGACAGATCAGCAAAGGCATTAAGTATACAAAAACCGTTTGGGGTGAGAACTTCAGCAATCGATCTAACCATGTCATCCTTATACAAGATCGCCGCTGGTTGCTGACCCGTGTAGAGATCGACCAAGACAAGCTCAAAATGCCTGCTTAGCTGAGGTACAATTTCCGCGGCGTCGCCCTCAAGGATCTCAGCAGCATCGCTCGGGTAAAATTCCCGGAAAAGGCCCACCATAACTGGGTCCCAGTCTACAACCGTTATGAGCGCCGCGGGAAAACGTTTGCGAATTTCAGGCAACGAGGCCCCGATACCAAGGCCGAGCATGAGTACACGATTGATGTTTGCTGACGGCAGCTGGCGTAAGGCCTTGCGCCACAAAGTACGCATATACGGAGTCGACTGATCATAACCGGCCACAAAAACTTCTGGCTTACCCAGAAAGGTTCTCACGGTAATAGCTCCGTTGCGGAGCGAGGAGACCACACGCTCACGCGAAAAAATACTCATACATTTACGTATCGACAGGTATGGTATCAGACGGTATAACCTAAACGCTATGACTCTAGATATTCTGTTCACCATTCTGCTGTTCCTAGGCGTCATGCTGACCTGCATCCCCACACTGCCCGGAGTGCCGGTCATGTTTGGAACGATTTTCCTGTACGCACTTATCGATAGCTTTGCGACCCTGCAACCTTGGCATCTGGGAGTTTTCGGAGCCTTGGCAATCTTATCGATCGCTATCGACTACTCCTCCGGTTTAATCGGAGCCAAGCTAGGAGGTGCTAGTAAAAAAGCCTTAATCTTCGGCATTATGGGCTTGTTTATCGGTCTCATTGCTTTTCCGCCGCTAGGCGCGTTCATCGGGCTGTTCCTGGGCGTCTTCATAGCCGAGCTCGTGCAGTTTAAAGATCATCATCGTGCCCTTAAGGCGGCTTCTTACTCCATGGTGACCACTATTATCGGTGCCCTGGCCAACATCGCAATTGCAATTGGATGTTTTATTGGATTTTTGGTGGTTGTTTATTAATGTCCTCAGTAATTCTTCAATTATCTGTGGGTAAATACAACTTTGCTCTGCCGTACCTGGTATCATGGGGGCAAACTTTTAAATCCTTTCTCGGAAGTACTTATGTATTCTTACAGGATG
>JBBUCB010000006.1:16176-18998 GCA_038058005.1 Patescibacteria group bacterium
AGCGCAGCTACGGGCGTCTCCACCGGCAGCGATATCGTGATCACTTTCTCAGAAGCCATGGACACCGGCTTCGTGGAGGCCACTGAATTTACCATATCACCTGACCCAGGAACTTTTTCTGCAGCCTGGACCGTCAGCAACTCGGTCGTGACCCTGAGCTTCGGAAGCATGATTTGTGGTAATACCTATACGTTCACAACCGTAGAGGCCGAAATCATAGCTTCGGCTGGAAGCCCAACTGCGCTTATCACTACTGGTCCTCAAGATGGCGACTGGGCTTTTACCGCCTCAACTTGCGGAGCCTCGGCATCATCTCCGGTAGTTATCAGCGCCTTTGAATATGCTGGGCCAGTTTGTTCAGCAGACAATACGCATTCATTCTCCGTCACCGGTAGCAACATCGACGCTTATCTAGCCTCGACTGATATCTACTTTGCCGATGCCGAGTGGCAGACGCAAAGCATCGAAGGCTCAGCCACCATCGACGTCACCGTGGAAGACGCTGACACCACGGTCTATCTCGCCCTAAAGAGCGACACTGGAACTGTTGGCAGCATCTACTCGTTCGAGCTTGATGACTGGTCAGCCGCATGTAACAGCAACGAGGAGGAAGTGGTCGTCGAAGATAATGAGGATGAAGAACTGCCAGTTGATGAAGCTGACGAGGAAGATGAGATCGTGGTTGTAGCCGGCGTTTCTCCCGGAGATATCATCCACAGCTCAAGTTCAACGGCCGTCTATTACGTCACCGAAACTTACGGACGCCGCGTCTTCATTAATGAAGCCACCTTCTTCAGCTGGTACGACTCCTTCGACGTGGTGCAAGAAGTGAGCGCCGCTACCCTGTCTGCCTTGCCGCTTCAGGGCAATATGCTACCTAAGGCCGGAATCGTCCTTGTAAAGATCCAGTCCTCACCTGTCGTCTACTTCTTAGGAGAAGGCAGTGAGTACTTGGTTCCAGATCTGCGCGAGATCCGCGACGAAGCCACGGCTATCTCCCTCTTCGGTAGTACCTGGGCCGAGTTAGTTATCGACATTGAACCAACCTTCTTCACCAAATTCGGCACCGGGCTAGATGTCGAGGTTAACGAGAATCTCGGTATCGATCTCGATGACATGAAGCAACGCATCGATCTTCACGAATAAATTTTACCCAATTGTCAAAGCTTTCCAGGGAGCCACGGCCTAACAACTCCCAAAAAAACACCAGTCCCAACGGGCTGGTGTTTTTGTCTGGTTTCGTGTATCTTATTGCTTCATGCAGAAACGCAATACCACCATTCTTGGCTTCTTTGCTGGCACGGCCCTAACCACCCTTTTTCTCATGGGCTACATTATGTTTTGGATCGCTACACGCTAACTCGAGCCACCGGTATCTTGTCCACATGCTGGGTTTCGCGGGTAACAATTCGAGTTAAACTGATCATCAAAATCTGAAAGACAACGACTGACAACAAACCGTAGCGGATGAGCTCAGTCGGATGTAATTGATACACCACCACAACCACAGTCAGCGCGCTTACACGACCTAGGTTCAAAACGAACTCACGGTCCATGATGTAAGCGTAGCGCTGGCTGTCTTGGGTATCTGGCTGCTCGTGTTCGACGGCTTCATACATGACAGCTGACATCGAAGCCCAGCGAAACGATTTCATCAGCCCTTCGACCAGCTGCAGAATGATGGCGCCCACGGTCGAATACAGAACCGCAAAAGCGATCTTGCCGACCAGCGTCACCGAAGCCCATAAACCAAGAATGGCGGCGTGATCTCGGTGCTTAACACGCTTACCTAAGATATACATACCCAGAGCCGCTAAAACTGCTGTGAACGATAGCAAGCTCCCGATGGCGTTCTCTTGATCCAAAAAGGTCAGCAAGGCAAAGAATAACAAAGCAGCTTCAAGTCCGCTGGCACAGCCATTAAAAAAGTCGAGCACCCGCATCCGGTCCCAAACTCGGGAGGCCTGCTTGACCAACAAGACCTTCACAGACGGGAAAACTTCTTGAACCCCGGCAATACTGCGACCACTCAGGACCAACAAGAAAAAGGCGACAATGGCTGCAATTTGGTAAGCAGTCTGGACTGAATACACGCCAGTTTGCTCGCCAAGCACCAGAAACCAACCTACAAAAAACGGCGCCAAAACTGCGCTAAAAATCTGGACGATGTTTTCAAAGGTTAAATACTTATAGCGACCTGGCCCTTGAGACACTCGTGAGGTGACGAGGTTGCGGTTGCCCCAGTAAAAACCGGCTGACACACCCAAACACAAACCGAGAGCGATGGCATAGGTGTCGGCCTGAGCTCCCAAAAACACCAAAACCATAGGCACGACGCCTTGGAGAACGCAACCGAGCGCACACAGTTTCTGGGGCGAAAAACGGCGTAAGAACAGGCCATTAATCATGAAGCCTAACGATAAACCCGAAAAGTACCCGATGTTAAAGACCGCCAAAACTACGGGGTCCTGTGATTGCCGCCACAAGTAGGTATTCGAGAAGGTCGTAATCATTGGCAAGGCCAAGGCGTACAGAAAGACCGAGACCAACAAATAGCGCTGATCAAGGCTCGTACCTCCGAGATAATCACGTTCTTTTGAAAACCGGTTGCGCAACCTTTGAAATAACATAGTTACTTAATCGAATTTAACCAGGATTGGATTTTTTGCTGAAACTCTGTCGCGCAGCTGTTGCACCACTGCTCAGGAAAGGTTTCTTTTTCTCCCCAATACTTATCCATGCTCATCCATTTGGCCTCAGCTACTTCCCCGTCGACAAAGTGGAGATCACTCGGCTGACCGTTAAAGTGATAAGCGTACATT
>JBBUCB010000006.1:19098-44062 GCA_038058005.1 Patescibacteria group bacterium
GTTCACCACCCAGATCTTCGTGACCCCGTACCAATAACGATAAGGCTTGGTTTTGACAATCGAGCGCGGGCGAGCCAGGGCCGGATTTCCGTGCTCGTCATAACACTGTAACAGCTCTTCCGCAGGCTCAGATGGATGCATATCGAGAAACATTGTATAACGATATCGACTTATGAAAAAGGATTCAGTCAAAGAACGCTTACGCTGGGCCAATGACCAGTGCCCGCTACCGGGATCGCCCATCCCTTCGCTGCATCACACACGTTGGTACGCTGAAGCCCATAGTGATGAGCAAAAACGGCTATGGCGATCAGACGGTTTTACGACGATTGTCCTACAATCTCGCTTCTTGAGCTGGTACCGCTCGTTCACCGTCGCTCCGCCCAAGCCTTCCTCCCCACACACGGTCATTTCGCCGTCGTTTATCACCATCCACGAATGGCTCCCCCGCTATGAACCTAAGCCGCAAGCTGGCTGGTTTATTTTTGGCAGCAATTACACAAGCGCCTACGCCCAACTGCACGAAAACTACCTCGATGATTGGCGTAGTCATGCACAACGACATCTCAAGATCTTCAAGAAATCTGGGTGCACGTTGCGCCTAGGAACCAAGGCTGATGTCGCGACCCTGTATACGACCTCGCAAGTCCCCAAGTCACTGCAGGTCGCTCTGCTGAAGACGCTCGATAAACATCTCGCAGTGCATCCGGACACGATCGACATCCTTGTGGCCGAGAAGAACGGTCGGGCCATTGCCTGTCATGTGGCCGGCAATTGCGATGAGGCTGGCCTAAGCGAATACATTATCGGTGCCTTTCATCCAGACTACAAAAAAGAAAATCCTATGGTTGGCCTGGTGGACTGGTGGTACAAACGTTCACTTGAACGTGGCTACAAGACCCTGACTTTCGGCCACATGGAGCCCCCCGCCTCAAAACTACCGTCAACGGGAAATGGTTACTCTTTTTTCAAGACCCACTTCGGAGTTGAACGAATTTGGTTTCCTAAAAATCGCTGGAAATTTTATTTCAATCACAAAGTGCTCTTCTCGAGAACGTAACCTCAAGCTACAATGCTCGGGTTCATAAACTCAAACCTGACTTAACTATGGATAAGAAGATTTTTGGAGCCTTAGCCCTTGTTTTACTGGCTGGCGCCGGTTGCGCGACCACAGGCACTGTTGATACGCAAATCGACACCAATAGCGCTGTCAGCGAAACTTCGGAGATTAACGCCGCCGAGAGTGCGGCTGGTGGAACCGTGGAGGCTGGTGCCGATATCGACATCAGTAATGACATGATCGGCGGAGATGCTGTAGCTGGCGCAGAGGTAGACGACGTTAAGGAATTTACCATAACCGGCGGTAACTTCGAGTTCACGCCGGCTATGATGACCGTAAAAAAGGGCGACACGGTACGAATTACGTTCAAAAACGTCGAGGGCTTCCACGATTTTACACTGGATGCATTCGATGTCGCTACCAAACAAATTGGAGCTGACGCTGAAGAAACTGTAGAGTTCGTAGCTGACGAAGCAGGCAGCTTTGAATACTACTGCTCAGTTGGCAAGCACCGCGAAATGGGCATGAAGGGCACACTCACGGTGACTGAATAAACTCAGCTGTTTTGTGTTTTAATGGAGGGGTTATGGTCAACACAAAACTGTGGTTAACCGCGTTGGTGGGGGTAGTCTTTGTGGGCGGCGGGCTTGGCTTAGGCATCTGGAACGAATCGCGTCCGGAAACATCGAGTGATATCTTGGTAGCCGCATCGAGCTCTGAAGACGGTTACACCATGGCCCAAATTGCTGAACATGGCGATGCTACCAGCTGCTGGTCCGCTATCGAAGGAAAGGTTTACGATCTCACCGAGTTCATCGAAGAACATCCTGGTGGTCCGAAAGCTGTCCTCGTGATCTGTGGTAGCGAAGGTACCGGCTCGTTCAATAGCATGCCTACCGTAGTCATGCCCGTAGCTCGGATGACACTCGCCAAATACCAAATTGGTGTCCTCGCTGAATAACCCCCCATCTATGCAAAAACTTGATCATCTTGTTCCCGTAGTACTCCGACTCGGCCTGGCCGTGGTTTTTATCTGGTTCGGCGCCCATCAACTCATTGATCCAAGCTCCTGGACAGTCTACATACCAGCTTTTACGAATAACCCACTGATCTCAGCTGAGACGATCATCCTCCTGAACGGCTGGGTAGAAATTGTAGGTGCCGCCTTGCTTCTGGCTGGTTTTTGGATGCGGCCCGTAGCTTTTATCCTGGCCATCCACATGCTGTTCCTAGCCATCGAGATGGGCGGAGCTATCGGAGTCCGAGACTTTGGCCTCGCGATCGCTTGCCTCGCTCTGGCATTGTCGACTCCGGATCGTTGGACACTCGATCATAAACTCGAGACCAAACGTGTAGGCTCGACCATCTAAACAAACGAAAAACCACCAAAACGGTGGTTTTTCTAGCACAAAACTCTTACGCCTGTGCTGGGGTCTCGGAAGCCACCTCAGCTTCGTCGGTGTCTTCCTGCGGTTCAGTGACAGTCTCCGCTACCTCTGGAGCGTCAGTGGCCGGTGGAGTGATGGTCGTATCTTCGCCGTCGTACATAATATATATGTTTAAAGAATCAGACGGTGCCCTTTCCACGAAGGGGCTCGAGCATAGTAGGTGACAAAGCCGCTAACGTCAAGAATTTTCTCTTGCTAAATGAAGCTTTGGTCCGTGAGGTTGTATACTGTCGCCATCGTTCTTAATCGACTCCCTATGCGAGGTCGTTTTGGTAGACGAGGCATGGGCATGCGCCCCGCAGTGATGATGGCCCCCATGGCCCGTCGCCGACGTCGCATCAGCCCACTCGGGTTCATTCCTGTACTCATAGCTCTAGGCATTGTGGCCTACTTCATCATGAAGAACATGGGCTAACACAAAACTCCGCCTCCGGGCGGTCTTTTGTTTTTTGAGCCATTTGTAAAATCCCCCGCTTTCCCTCACTATATACTCGCCGCAATAATCGGTTGCTGAACCATCCGGTTTAGCCTAGGAGGATCATGTCCGCCACGCTTCCCGCTCGTCTCGCTCTCCTGCCTGGTTTCGAGGGTCTGGATCGGCAGCATCAGGGCAAGGTGCGCGACACCTACCTCCTGCCCCACCACTCCGACCACCGGCTGCCGTACGCCACGGATCGCATCAGCATCTTCGACTTCGTGCTGGACGCACTCGTGCCTCAGAAGGGTGAGATCCTGAACGCCCTGAGCATCTTCTGGCGGATCCGGATCCTGAGCGACTTTGCCCATGATCTGGCGGCCTACGGCGCGGCCATCGATGAGTGGTTGCCCACGCACCTGCGCGGCAACCTCGAACTGCAGTGTCGTGCCGTGGTCGTGCAACGTCTCGACATGATCCCGGTCGAGGCCATCGTGCGCCGCTACCTGACCGGCTCCGGCCTGACGGCCTACCGCGACACCGGCATGGTCTGCGGCCACAAGCTGCGGGGCGGCCTCACGGATGGCTCCAGACTCGACAGGTCGCTCTTCACTCCCACTACCAAGGCGGAGATCGGCCACGACGAGCACATCACGGCCGAGAGCGTGGACAAGAAGTACGGCAACGAACTTGGCATGCTGGCTCGGCTCATCAGCGATGCGGTCGGTGCCTACGCCGAGACCCACGGCGTGCTCCTGGCCGACACCAAGCTCGAGTTCGGCTGGGGCCGTGACAAGCACGGACAGCGTCGGCTCATGGTCGGCGACGAGATCGCGACGCCGGACTCGAGTCGCCTCTGGAAACGCCGCCAGTGGCTGGCGGCCATGTCTCGGGGCAAGGCCCCGACGTCGTTCGACAAGCAGGTCGTGCGTGAGCTCGGCAAGCTGGCCGGGCTCCACAAGCTCGACCCCAAGCTCCCCGAACACGTGGCTCAAGCGCACGCCTTCATCCTGCCTGGCGAAGCCATCGCCCAGACCAAGTCCATCTACCGCTACATCTTCTGGGTGCTCACGGGCTTCAAGCTCGAGGACTTCCAGCGCGACATGATGGGCGTGGCGGTCAAGCGCGCACCGGTCACGATCGACGTGGTCGTGGGCAGCGAGAGTGACCTGCCCCAGGTCGATCGCGGGCTTGAAGTCCTCGCCAACTGGGCGCGTGAGAGCGGCTGCCAGGGCAGCGTCAACATCATCAGCTGCCACCGTAACCCGGCGGAGCTGGCCAACTATGTCCGCGATCTCAAGCCCGAGGGTCGGGTGGTGATCGCGGGCGCGGGCAAGGCCGCAGCGCTGCCGGGCGTCCTGAACGCTTTGCTCGTGGCCGCCGGCAAGTCCGTGCCCGTCATCGGAGTGGGCTTCACCGGCACGACCCCGAGCGCCAGCATGGCGGCCCAGCTGTCCATCTCCGAGCTGCCCGAGCAGCCGGTGTACATGGACAAGAACAGCAGGCCGTACGTGGGCGCGACGGGCTTCCACCAGGCCTGCCAGGACGCCATCAACTTCGAGTACCTGCCCGAACAGCCCGAGAGTCGGCCCGCCAAGGTCGGTCTCAGCCTGTCCGAGGCGCTCGCTTTGGCTCGGGCTTAGAAATGAACAAATAGGGACTTCATCTGAACCTTCGCGGGACCGTGCATCTTCATGCGCGGTCCCGTTCTGCTTTATCTTCATATTTTCTTTATAAAATACCCCCCTAGAGCACTTGTAATCTTAGCCAAGTTAAAGCACACTGAAGCGCATATGCGGATACTCCTCGTTGAAGACGATCTCAACATTAGCCAAGTATTGAAGATGCAACTTGAGGCCGAATGTTTTGCCGTTGATGTTGCGGGTGACGGTGAACAAGGTTCAAACATGGCGCGTACCAATGTGTATGATGCCGTTATTTTGGATTGGGTACTCCCCAACAAACTCGGTCCCGAAGTGTGCGCCGAAATTCGCGCTAGCGGCAAAACCATGCCGATTATTTTTCTCACGGTAAGCTCTGAGGTTGCCAACAAAGTCCAGGCACTCGAACTTGGAGCCGATGACTACCTGACCAAACCTTTCTCTTTCCAAGAATTACTGGCTCGTCTTCGCGCTGTGCTACGTCGTCCATCTCAAACCGTGAGTGAAATACTGATGGTTGATGACCTCACGATGAATATTGGCAAGCAAACTGTTCACCGCCAGCAAGATGAGATCAAGCTCACCCGCAAAGAATTCATGTTGCTCGAGTATCTACTGCGCAATAAGGGCAGTGTGGTGTCACGTTCTGAACTGCTCGAACACGTTTGGGATTCAAGTGTCGATATTTTTTCCAATACGATCGAGTCACATATCGTAAGCTTACGGAAAAAACTTAATGGTTCGCGACGAAAACAACTTATCCACACCATTTCTGGCCGCGGCTACAAAATTGACTCGCAAAAGTAATGATAATTTGACCTTTATCCCAGCTTCATGTTTACTTGATGTCAGAAGCTTACAATAAGGTCCATGTCCTGAGGTCGGAGGACATGAGACCTTTAAATCCTCATGCTCAATATATGACAGCATTGATGGAGAAAGTGTTAACGGATGCACAAACCCGTGACACCATCACCATGCACGCCTACTTGCTCAGCAATGAGAGCGTCGCCACCCCGTGGCGCGACTCGTAGGCAAAATCGGGCACGGGTATGAAAAAACAGGCTGACCGGATGCACAGGATAAAGCACCTTTTTCTAGCAAGTGCCCGTTTTCTTTTTGTTCAATTTATCCAACCGCTCTCCAGCAACGAAGACGATCGTCGTCACGAGTTCATTTTGAACATTCTCCTCATTTGTTCGACCTTGCTTTCCTTTGTCAGTGCCGTGCTTATCCTTATTGATGTCGCCCGCGCCGGAGCTGCATATGACGGTATTCCGTGGTGGATCGTAACGCTGATCTGTTTAGTTTTTTCCGGACTCCTGGTAGCTTCGCGCTTAGGCTTTTTCCGCTTTTCCGCCTACGTCCTGCTCTTGCTCTATTCTCTTCCGGTTGTTTACATGACTGCTACCTGGGGGCTCGATCTCCCTCAGGGACTGCTGATCTACGCTCTGATCATTATTATGTCGAGCGTGCTGATAAGCACACGCTTTTCCCTGATTGTAACCTCTCTGCTCCTGTCTTATCTTTCCGGACTCGCCATTGCCTACCAGGCGGGTATCTGGATCCCCGACAGCTCCTGGCGGGCTACGCCCTTTGCCGCCTTTGATGGGATTATCTACATCCTCACTTTTGCCGCTATCTCGGCCGTATCATGGTTATCGAATCGCGAAATCGAAAAGTCTCTTAATCGTGCCCGGCGTTCGGAAGCAGAGCTTACCCAGGAACGTGATTCGCTGGAAATCAAAGTTATTGAACGAACAGCGGAATTACGTCGTGTGCAGGCCGAAAAACTTACGCAGCTTCACCGCTTCGTGGAGTTTGGTCGACTAGCGTCCGGTCTCTTTCACGACCTCGCCAATCCCATGACCGCAGTTGCTCTGAACCTTGAATCCCTCAAAGATCAATCTTCGACAGCCGGCCAAGCCCGTCTCCACGTCGAACAAGCTTTACGAGCCGCCAAGGGCCTAGAAAACTTTATTGGTGCGGCACGAAAACAACTCCAAACACAAGAAACCAAAGTTGCTTTTGACATAGCTAAAGAAATCAGAGAAGTTGTAACAGTGCTCGCCTACAAGGCTAAAAAGATGGGCGTAACCGTAGACTGCCAAGTGCCGGATGCTCGGCTAAGCTTTGGAAATTCGCTAAAGTTTCACCAGGTTATCTCTAACCTCCTCTCAAATGCGATTGATGCTTACACTCCGATGAATGCTCAACCCGCTCGGGCCGGTGTTACCATTACCCTGAGCGAGCTAGTCGGGTTCATTTCGATTACCGTAGCTGATGCCGGCAGCGGCATCCCTGAAAACCAACAAAGTCGTATCTTCGAGCCTTTTTTCACCACGAAAGGCATCGAATCCGGTATGGGCATCGGCCTCTCGAGTACTAAGAACATCGTTGAAAAAGACTTCCATGGAACTATCTCTTTCACCAGCGTCCCAGGGGTTGGTACCAGCTTCACCGTCAGAATCCCTCAAACGCCTTCGCCAACAACTACTTGAGCGCGGGCTCGATAAAGATTATTTTGAAACCCAAGTGGAGGGTAGGTTTCACTGTTTAACCTTCACGAACGCCCTCATTCTGTCTGCCCTGGCCAGCGACGGTGAAGCTTTTGCTTTACGCGAACGCCTGTGCCGGCGTCTGGAACAAGAACTGGCGCCCGTTGGCACCGCCAATTACCGCATGCGTTCTGTTCCCGGTGCCCAACCGAGTCCTTACCCCAACGATCTTGATGACACCTTTTGTGCTCTGAGTGCCATCTTTTTGCATGATAAGCAGCGTCTGGACGGCGACCAGCTCGCCAAAGCGACCATGGCCTTAACCGCCACGGAAGTTGAACCCGGAGGCCCTTACCGAACTTGGCTTGTTCAACCTGATGCTGCTCCAATCTGGCGAGATATTGATCCGGCAGTGAATGCTAACGTAGCCTATTTTTTGAAATTGAATGGCATTCGTTTGCCTAAACTTGACGCCTACCTTGCGAGTCAGATCTCGCTACCCGCCTCACCGTACTATCCATCACCGCTGCATGTTTTGTACTTCTTGACTCGGGCCCTTGAAGGCACTCCCCACACCCGACAACTGGAAGCCACACTGCTCGAATGTCAGCCGGACAATATCCTGGAAAGAGCGCTACTCATTACTTCGCTCTTACGCTGCAATGCCATTAAACCCGCGCGCGCGCTCATGCCTGGGCTCATCCAAGCGCTTGACGTCGGTCAAGGTTTGGCTGCCCTGCCCATCTGTGTCGACACCATTAGTGGGGGTGAAAAGTTCTTTGCAGTCTGCAGTGAGGTAACGGCTGCTCTATGTATCGAAGCCCTCAGACTGCTTGAAACTACGGTTGAAACGCCAACCCCCTCTATCAATCAGCTCGAACCAACGCACTCAGTAATAGCCACAGCCAAAATGCTCCTCAGTACTACTGAAGACCCTGTCTTACAAACGTTAACAGACGGATTTTTGGCAAAGCTCACAAATATTCCTCAGGTTCGTGAACTTACTACGCTGCCTCTCGATTTTGCTCAGGCCTGGAATAACCAAACCCAACAACTGTCTGCAGAAGTCCTGCAAAACCTCAGTGTTGGCCACCTCCTCGGTTGGGTAGCCTACACTCTGTATGACGACATCATCGATGATGACGGTACGCCGGCGTTATCATCGATAGCAAATATCGCTGCCCGTCAGATGTATCGGCTATTTCGCGACCTCAACCTAGATGACGATTTCCAGCGCTTCTTCCACGCCAGGCTCGATGGCATGGACGAAGCCAATGCTACCGAACTCCTGCATGCTCGCTTTCCGCTTGAACGACTCCCTGATTACAGCGACAATAAATCGTTGTACGGCCGATCAGGCGGCGTTATGTTGAGTTCAGTGGCCGTACTGCGTCTAGCCGGCTACCCCCAAACTGCTCCAGAAATTGCTGGGGTAACAACTTTCTTTGAACATTACTTAGCCGCCAAACAGCTCAACGACGATGCGCACGATTGGCAAAAAGATCTGACGAACGGCCATGCCACCTCAGTAGTCACAAAAATTCTGGCCAGCTACGGCCAAGCCTACAACCCAAGCGACTTGCAAAAACTGCAAAAAATCTTTTGGCACGAAGTCATCGTTGATGTGTGCAGAGATATCAATGATCACATCGTCAAAGCTCGTGAAGCGGTGCGTAGTTTTGGCGCAATTGAAAAGCCTAGTTTTTTCACAAAACTTATCGAACCATTGGCAGCCTCAGCTGAAAAAGCGCTTGTTGAACGCGAACGGTCGCTCGCGTTCCTAGCTACCTTCACCGACCAACAGCCCTAGCCCACTATTCGAGGCTGGCAAAGTGAAAAACGGCGTAAACTCGATAGCTCTCATTATCAATGGCGTCAAAAAATAAGCCTACTCCGGTGGTCTCCCAATCGGGATCAATAACATTCTGGTAATGCATGCCGTTGTACGATTCTTCGGACATAAACATGGCCATGGCATCGATCAAGACCTGCTCTAGACCGTCCGAACTATTGTCGGCGAACACCAGAGCAAGATTTTCTCCAAAATCATAACTCGGGTAATTAAAACCCTGAACCCACGCCAGTAAACTCTCTCCATAAGGACGGGTATGGGTAAAGTTACCAGTAGCCCCCATATAAGCCGCCCAATTAGCCGTAGTGTCAGTCAGGACTTGATCAAGTTCGAGCGGCTGAGCGCCCCGTTCAGTCCGTTCAGCGTTTACCATTGCCAACCATGTATCGCTTAAAGCAGCGATCTCAAAAGCTTCTGGCAACTCCCCCGCCTGATACTGACTGACCGTGATAGCTTCATCTGCGACTCCCAAAACTTCCGTAGCCGGCGCTTCATCGTCGTACGGAATGAGCTCGAGCTCAGCCTCCGTAATAGCGGTCAAATCGAGGTTAGTAATCCCTAGGCTGTGCTCACGCATAAGCGCGTACGCAGCTGGGCCGTCTGCTAAGTAATACACCGAACCGTCAGGGTGAACATAATAGGCTTCACCATGAGCCTGCACACGTAAGACGATGCGCCCGAGTAAACGATCGGTCAGCGCGTTATCACCTGCGGCTAATTGCAAATAATCAGCTTCAGTCATGCCAAGGCCAAAAGTCCGCATCATCTCGTAAGCCGTTGGGCCATCTTTCATGTAGTAACGATTGCCCGTCAACGGATCCACATACCAGGCTTCCCCGTGATCCTCAACCTGCAATAAAATGTAACCCGTGGCTCTAGACCTGATCCCTGCGGCGGCAGTAGCCGAAAGCGAAGTCTGGACCACGGTCGGCGTCGGATTCGTAACGGGAGATTCGGTCACCGACAACAACCAATCACCTACCCAGCCCGTTGTGCCGTCGCTTAACTCTACTCTCCACCAACCGTCGGTCTCGCCGGTAACAGCAATCGTTGACCCAAGAGCAAGTGTCGAAATAACCGTCGAACCCTCCATGCAGGCAACAGCGCGCACAAAAGCTCCCGTAGTCACTGTACCGGTCCAGTCGTGATCATAAATTGGATCACTGAAACAATCACCAGCCTGGGCAGGCTGGACATTCGTCACGGAACCTGCAAGAGTGAGGGCGACAACAAAAGTAAACAAGCGCGAAGGTTTCATATAAGCCTATACTAGCAAATCTTGAGCTGTTATAGTAACCCATATGTGTAATCGCATTAGCCGTCCATGATCCCGGCACTTCAGACCGCTTGGCGCGACTAGGCCTCTGGAGAACAAGTCGCCATCCCGACACTCCCTGATTCGATGATCGTCATCAAAAAGTAATATGCCCGTCTGGCCGTTCGTGATCTTTGCAGGTTTACTCGGAGCAGTCGTAGCCAGTTTTGGGCAGTGTGTCATTACTCGATCACTCCAAGGCCGTTCCTGGGTTTCGGGTCGATCAACCTGTGATAACTGTGGCCACCAGCTCACTTGGTACGAAAACTTACCGATCTTGAGCTACGTTGCCCAAAAAGGTAAAAGCCGCTGCTGTCAGCAACGGCTGTCACCACTGTATTTTATTTCCGAAACGAGTACAGCCATTCTGAGCTCCATGCTCGTGTGGTGGCTCTTAGCCTGACCTGATTCTTTTAAAATAAATCGGCCGGGTGAGGTCGGACATCCTCCTGGTAGACACCCAATTTTACAAACGCGACACGGTCGCGTCATACTGAAATATCGTTCATAAACCTTAACATTTTTGAACATTTATTGTCTCGATGCGACGATGTCGCGTTTAGGAACTGACCAATTTATGTGATGAAAGGTGAATCGGCGGATTCAATATTCGTCCGGTTATTTTTAAAAGAATCAGACTCAGGTTTACGGTAACGCGGGCGTAATACTCAAAATATCAACATTGTCATCAGTTACTACAACGTCAAGTCCATAGCTTAAGTTATTTTCAGTGTAACGAACTTGCACCAATCGCTGACCAGCTACGGGGGTAGTAACGGTAAGCGTGCAAGTGGCGTCACCAGTCGTAACATCGGGGTCAGCAAAGTTTGCATCTGCTTGAAGTTGAATCAGGGCTTCGTCAAGACAGCCGTATGTTTTCATCCTAACCGCCGAAGCAAGCACCTGTTGATTGGAATCCACAATCCGTCCAATGGTCGTGCGTGATAGCCCTAAAAAGCCCACCAAGGCGGCTGTACCCATGATCATGACGGTCATGAGCAAAATCGCTCCCCGAGCTGGTCTTACGAGATGTTGCATACTAAAGCTCGGTGGTTAGCGGGGTCAGACTAATCGTGGTCCGGTGATGCACCGTACCCTGACGATAGCCCGTGGCCTCTTCATTCAAGATTTCGAGTTCAAGGGTGATATTCAGGCCGCTCAAATTATTAGCGGTCGTGCGGACGTCATCAACTTGCCAAGTAACCACATTTACCTCTGCGTCGGTCAGATACGATGTCACTCCCCCGGCCTGATAGCGTAGACGACGAACATTTTGCGTAACGCCGGAAAAAGTAATCGGCACAATCACGGTATCGAGGATAACACTGGTCCCGGCGGCATTCGTGTAGTGCAAGACGCTGGTAGCTGTACCGAGTGTCGAACTACTAACGTCTACTGACTGAGCGCTCGGCAGCGAGGCGGTGGCGAAATGCAGGGCCATGGCCGCGTTCTCCGCCAAACGTCCACCCGTCGAAGTTCGGGCTTGAATAATCGTAAGCTGAGACAACAAGGCCACGAAAGCACTGACAAGTAGAGCTAAAAGACCAACGTAAAGAATGGTCTCAACCAAGGTCACGCCGCGAGGTGAGGTAGAGCGCATGAACATATTACTCCGGCATAAACGGATCAGAAGTGAACACTGAACCGTCCGTAAAAGTAACCGTCATCGTCAGTGTAGCGCCGCCCATGGCGGAACTGAACTGACCCTTGTTCAATTGCGAGGTCTGGCCTGGTGTCATAGTGAAGTCCTGGATATCCAGTGTGACGCCGGACGGTTGTACTCCGGATGGAGTACCCGGTCCGGCGTCTGACCAAACCTTGCCGTTATCGATGAAAATCTGATCAAGCGTAGCACTGTTGTCCCAGGTAAACATAATGGTAGCGATCGTCACCGAAGTACTGCCAGTATTCGTGAAATACAAATCTCGTAATTGCTTGCCGCCATAAAACTCGGATTCATCTACAGCAAAACTTACCTGTCCCGCAGCTGAAGGGGCAAAACAATCACCTTGGGGATCTTCGTAACGCGTACGGTGGCGACGATACGCCACCGTTTGGCTACGACCAGCACTATCAAGCCACGCCACTATGCTAACGAGTTCCTTACTATCAGGGTCGATCGTGCCTCCAGAAGTTACTACCTCGCAGCTGGCATCACGATAAACGTCCTCGACACTCACGGTCCGTGTCATACCATTCCAGAGTGTTTCGGAGCCGGCGGCGATACTCCAACGCTCGGCGCCCGGCCCAGTACTCGTAAACGTCACCTTGCCATTCGTGACGTTCGTAAGATCCGCAAAACTTATGGTCTGCAAGGCCTCAATTCCCTGTTGAGCTGCGAAATTGGCGTCACCCCGTTGTTCAATCCGGACGGAAGATTCGGTCGACAACAGTGCCAACTGCAAAATAGCTACGCCGAACGTAGCCGAAATACCGGTTGCGATGATAGCTTCAAGTAAAAGCGAGCCGCGTTGATCACGCATATTACTGGCGGGTAGGCACGCCGATTGAAGAGATAGTTACAGTGCTGATCCGATCTTGAGTCGTGAGTACGATCGTGCCGTATTGGGCAGTGGCCCCGCTTAAAACCGCGAACACGAGCTCATGGTCGCTGCCGCCAGAGACGCCCGCTCCCTGCAACGATACCGTCGTCAGTACCGGCGAAGTCCCCACCGGATACTCGATATCATACGCGGTATTTCTGGTGGCATACGTCGCGCCAGAAAAAACCACAACTTTAACTGGGATTCGCGTCACATCGTCATAGTCGAAATATACTCCCCAAGGTGTCCCCTGAGCTCCGGCTCGAGCTCGGAGTGCAGCGGTCGAAACCGCCGAAGCCACCGTATCGCCGCTCCCCCGTACAAGCGATGTCTTGTACATGGCGTTCAGTGAGGTAAAACTGAGGCCAAAAATGATCACGAGAATACCAATACTCGTCACCACTTCGATCAGGGTAAAACCGGCCGCGTGTTTAGATTTCTCCCACCACCGCATAAATTGGCGAAATAATTGACAGCGCCACCGTGCCTACCATGAGACCAATGCCTACAAGTAACAATGGCTCGAGCAAGGTTGAGAGATTTTTTGTAGCATCACTAATATCTTCCTCGTAAAAGGTAGCCAGGTACAAGAAAGTATCTCCCAAAGAGCCGCTCTCTTCACCAACGCGAGTCATGCGCACAAACAAGGCCGGAAATAGTACGTGATATTTGCCAAACGACTCCGACAAGGTTTTTCCTTGACTGATCTCTAACTGAATCTGCGTCATGGCCGACACGTAGCGCACATTCGAGAGAACATTTTTTGCAATCGGAATAACATCATCAATGGTGACACCGCTCTTCAACATGGTGCCCATAAGGCGGGTGAGTCGAGCCAAACTTGTCTTACGCGCCAAGGGTCCGAGGATAGGAATGCGCAAAAAAACCGCATGCCAGACGGGCTTGATAAACGGCAACTTACGAGCCACCAAGAGCGCAACGATAACGCCAACGATGCTGAGAGCCAGGACTGGGCCGTGATATCGCACCAGGTCAGCTGTCCACAGCAATAACCTAGTCGTGATTGGCAGTTCAACATCGAGGCTTTTAAACACGTCCGTAATATTCGGCAAGATGAAGACCACGATGCCTACACACAAAATGATGGCGAAGAGTAAAATAATACTGGGATACATAACCGCGCCACGAATCTTTTGGCGTAAATCGTGATCCTTCTGCATTTGCTCCATCAGATGGCCGAGGTTGGTAACAAGTGTGCCCGAAGCCTCGCCAGCCGCGACGAGGTTAATAAACACCGGGCTAAATAAATGCGGGTAACGAGCAAAGCCTTCAGCTAAAGTCTTGCCATTCTCCACCGATTCTTTGAGTGTCGTCACGATATGCTTCAAGGCGCCCTTGGATTGCTCGAGGAGAATTTTCAACACTTCGTCAATCGCTAAGCCCGATTGCAACAGGACCGAGAGATATTTACTGAAAGACAATTTTTCCGTGTGCGACATGCGCACGGTAGCCCACAATTTAAAACGCTCGGAACGCGAGAGGTTAATGTTGACAGCTGGAGCTGCTTTCTTAACGGCCATATTATTCTTGAAGGGCACGCAGCAATTCGTCGAGCGTGGTTTGCAGAGTCAAAACCTTACGCACGCCGTCCTGCAAGATAGTCGTCATGCCCTCTTTAATGGCCTGAGCCTGAATAGTGTCGCTATCCGCCCGTTTGACGATCATTTCCTGGATGGCCTTTGAGTTCTCGAGCACCTCGTAAATGCCTACACGACCACGATAGCCCGTGTTACCACACTTCTCACAACCCTTGGCCTCCGCGACTTCAATCGAGGTTCCCTTCTCGAACAATAACTCAAGTAAAGCTGGGTTGATCTTACCTTCGATTTCAGCTTTGGCCAGGGTCTTTTTTCCCACGCACTTATCACACACACGGCGCATCAAACGTTGAGCTACAGCACAGATGAGGGTTGAGGAGATTAAAAACGGCTCAACCTGCATATCGATCAAACGCGGAATCGTGGAAGCCGAATTGTTCGTGTGGAGTGTCGACAATAACTTATGCCCCGTCAGTGCGGCGTTAACAGCAATTTTTGCGGTCTCCTCATCACGAATTTCTCCCACGCCAATAATGTCAGGGTCTTGACGCAAAATAGCGCGTAAACCTCCGGCAAAGGTGAGCTTAGCTGCATTATCAACCTGACTCTGGTTCACGCCTTCAATATCAAATTCCACCGGATCCTCGATAGTAGCAATATTCACCTCACGAGTATTCAAAATCTCGAGAATTGCGTAAATGGTGGTAGTTTTTCCGCTACCCGTCGGACCCGTGGTCAAAATCATGCCCCAAGGTTTATGTATGGCTCGCTTAATGCGTTCAAGATCTGGCTCAGAAAAACCAAGCTGTTCGAGGTTCAGCTTATGCGACTGACTCGACAACAAACGCAGAACAGCTTTCTCTCCACCGGTGACCGGAATGATCGAGGCACGGACATCAACCTCACCTAAAGCGGAAACGAAGGCGTATCGACCATCTTGAGGAGCGCGATGCTCATCAGTACGCATACGCGTCAAAATCTTCAAAACCGCAATCATCTGACGGTGTAAAGCGTCACTGACTTTAAAATCATCATGAAGAATGCCGTCGACGCGAATGCGTACGGTGGCGTGCTCGTCCTCCGGCTCCATGTGGACGTCCGAGGCCCGAACCTCGTGCGCGTAACGCATGACAGCTTCAAACAACTCAGTGACCACGTCACCGCCCTGGTACTTCAAAGCCTTCTCAAGCAAAGCCTCCACCTGTTTACGATCAACAGAAGGAATATCCGGAAGTTTAGCCTTCACTTCAACCTTCTTTTCGGTTGGAGTAGCAGACGATTTACGTTTGGTCACCATATCTTGAGCAATTATACTCCATGACCACAAAGATTTGGCTATCCACAGTTGGAGGACGAAATAGGTAAGTCCTGTCACAACTTTGCTATGCTAGTGGCAACCACTGATTATTTTTCTTTGTTCTATGCGAGACCAGCGAGGTTTTACCCTCATCGAACTGCTCATTGTTATCGCAGTTATCGCCATTTTGGCAGCTGCTGTGTTCGTAGCCCTGGACCCTGTCCAGCGTTTCGAAGAGTCGCGTGATGCCAAACGCTGGAGCGACGCAGAGAACACTCTGAACGCCATCAAGGTTGACCAGGTCGACAACGGTGGCAGCTACGTCGCTGCCGTAGCCGCTATGACCGCCGGAACGTATTACCAAATTGGTACCGCAGCCGTTGGTTGTGACTCAGGTTGTACTGCCCAAACCACCGCCGCCGCCTGTGTTGACCTGACAGCCCTTGTAACCGAAGGTTACCTTGGCGCTGTTCCGATGGATCCTTCCACGGGTACGGCCGCCGAAACCGATTACTACGCCCTGCGTAACGCCGCTGGTAGCGTAGAGGTTGGCTCATGCGACCCTGAGGCCGCCACCACAATTTCCGTTTCTCGCTAAACAGTACCAAAAGCCTGCACCCTGTGCGCAGGCTTTTTGTTTTTAGCCAGCCAGCTGCGATATACTAGGGTCTACTGTATGCCACGCAAAACTAAAAAGCGCCCTGGGATAGCGAGTCGGGTCTGGACTCGAATCCGTAAAACAGCCAAAGATCACTTCATTCCTCATGCCGGCAACAATCATGTTCCGCATGTCCTGCATCACCGAGCCTTATTTGGTTATAGCGTTATTTTGGTACTTTTAAAGACTCTGGTGTTAGTGGTCGGCATAAGCTTCCCCGCCGTCAGTTTGTTTTCAAGCGCCATTACGCCGAGCAACATTATTTCACTCACCAATGAAACCAGGCGTAATCTGGATCTACCGGAACTCACGAGCGACCCTAAACTCATGCAGGCGGCTCAAGCCAAAGCCGAGGACATGTTCTTGAACGGTTATTTTGCCCACACCAGCCCGGCCGGCATCACTCCTTGGTATTGGTTTAAAACCTTCGGGTACAACTATCGTTCAGCTGGAGAAAACCTGGCGGCCCACTTTGTACAGGCTGAAGACATCGAAGCCGGCTGGATGGCCAGCCCTACCCACCGCGACAATATCGTCAGCGGCCGCTACAACGAAATCGGCGTAGGCGTAGCCCAAGGCGTCTTTGAAGATTATCAGACCACCTTTGTAGTCCAAATGTTCGGCTACGAACTTGATCAAGCACCGGCCGTACAAGAGACTGAAACCGTAGCCTCAGAGCCAGTCACTGAAGCTGTTAGCGAACCGGTAACTGAACCCGTCTCCCCATCAACCTCCAGCTCGCCCGAAGAAACCGTCCTCTCCGAAAACACCCGGGATCCCAAGGCTCTATTTATTGACGCCTCAAGCCTAGTGCTGACGCCTATTAAAGACGGGTACGCGGCCAAGATCTACATGGAGAATGTTAACGAGGCGGTTCTCTACATGGGCAGCAATCGAGTCCCCTTCGTTCCCGGAGACGCAGCGAATACGTGGCAGAGCGTAGTTCTATATAACCCAGACGTCATCAGTGCCGAGGGAGAACGCCTGTATCTTGTGGCTGGCAGTCCTTTTGGCGAACAGCAGATCGTCGACTTGGCCTGGATCATGCCCGGTTCCACGGCTCCCGAGGTTTACGCCTTCAAAGGCGTAGACGCTCCAAGGCTCCTTGGCGTTATGGACGTAGCTAACCTTGATGACAACGTTCACAAAATCTATCTGTTCACGCTCCTATTCCTGGGAGCAGCGCTGCTCGTCGCGGTCTTTGTAAAGATCGAAGTCCAAAAACCAACCATGATCGCTCACTGCCTGATGGTCCTGGCTCTAGCCCTCCTGCTCACGGTCATCTAATCAACTTTAAGCTCCGCTACCACAATATAGCGTTGTAAGGCGGTCCCAAGTGGATACGACGTCTGGAGCGTCAGTATTTGCTTGGCGTAATTGAGTTGATCAAGCACGGTCAAATCTCGAGGCCCAACCACTTTTGTTTCGGTCACGATGTAATGAAAGAGTTTTCCCTCCGCATCAGTAATTTCGATCACAGCCCCAAGCTCAATGGTTGGCAAACGAGCAAAGACCGTTTTGTACTCCCCGGGTGACCAGACGTAATCGCTGGAGTGGCCGAAAATGTAGACATTGCCATGCTCGCCGGGCAGGGCTGTACCCGGGTAATGCACTACGCCGTCTCGTAAAGCCTCCTGATAGACGCTCTCCGTCTTATCCTCCACATAGATCACGGGCGTCTCAATAGCCAAGCTAGCAATCTTCAACGTGTTTGGCTCCGCGGTTTCGACCACAGTGCCAGATTCATCCGCGACACTGTCTGCGCCTTCGGCTAGCGGCAAGGTCCCGGTCGAGAGAAAACGCGCCTGAAAATAAGGGAAGCCCATGATCATGAGCGCACCGACAAACAGTCCGGCGGCTAAAAGATAACCTTGCTTTTGCGTCATAAGCGTATTGAAAATACCGGCGTATCACGCCGGTATTTTCAGTTAAAAGTTCTGGTTAAGCTTGCTTGTTACGGCGAGCCATGAAGGTCAAGACAGAACCGAAGGCGAGCAAGCCGGCTACCGGCAAACCGGTACGTGGCAACTCATCGGCAGCACCAGCCACAATCGGAGTTACCTCTACGACTTCTTCCTCGGCCACATCAACCTCGTCGATAACTTCAACCTCGTCGTCCGCCTCTGGGTCAGCCTCTTCCTCGTCAGTATCTCCAAGGATGACTGCTGGAGGTTGACCTGAACCGCCGCTCGAACCGCCACTGCTGCTACTTGAACCGCCGCCGCTTGGGAGGCCTACGTAGTTGTTGGTAATAGTACAGACTGCGTCTTCGCCAGCGGCGATATTGCCAGAGGCGCTAGTTGCCGAGGTACTGGAACAGTCGCCCGAGAAAGTTGCTTCGTAACCAGACAAGGCCATGTCTTCAGACACCGCGTAGTCACCAACCGGCAGAACCGTGGTTGAGCCGTGAGCGACCGGAGTAGCGTTTAAGGCAACTACGAAATGCTCCGCAGTTCCGGCGCCACCGTTGATAACCACGTTAATCGTGAGACTACCATCGGTTCGGTCACCTGGATCCTGGCTACACGATGGAGACGACGCAGAAGCCGAGACCGCTGCTGGGCTAGCGCCGTCCATGTCCCAGTCAAGGAGCCAAGTCAAGGTCAGAGCTGCGTCAAAATCAATGGTGAAGGCGTTTGGATGAGATCCTGGCAAGAAACTGGTGGTCTGAATGCTCGGACTCACGAAGACCATGCTGGAATCACCCTGGAAGCGGTTATTGGTGCCGGCAGGAATGACAACCGTACCAGCATTCGTGCTGGTGTAGCCAAAGCTTGCGATCAAGCGACCATCATCCCCAAGACCGATACACGGATCGAGCAAGAGAATTTGGGAGGTTGGATCTGGATCAACATCCGGCTCGTTGAAGGTGTTCGTGATCGTACAAGTAGCGCCGTCGATAGTTAGCTCACCTGAACAATCTTCGTAGCTAGCGTCCCAGCTCATGCCGTGATCCTCTTCAACCACCAAGAAGGTAGTACCAACTGGCAGGTCGTATTCGATGATGCCATCGTTATCGAAGGTCTGGTGCGTAGGCACGCCGTCATCAAGCGTCACGAAAAAAGTAAATTCACCGAAGTCAGCATCGGAATTCACAATTTCCTTAATGACGGTCAGGGTGGTCATTTGTGGCTGTACAACAGCGTCGTCACACGACACGCTAACATTGTCCACAAAAGAACCGAGAGAATTGGAGGTGTTACCAGCGTCGATAATCTCTAACAAGGTAGCGGTATCCGTAGCAGTAAAGACGTAATTGAAAGTCTCCCAGCTAGTGTCAGAACTAGACACGCTGATCGGCGAGTAGGTGTCTAAGGTGACACCATCGGCCTTGAGCGTGAAACCGTTATCGGCAGCCGAGGTTCCCGGGCGGCCGGAGAACTGCAGTGACACGTTGTACACAATACCCGGCACAGTTACGAGCGTCTGAGAAATAGCGTTAGAGGCATCAGCGTCAAGTTCGGCGAACTGATCACCTTCGGCTGGAGTCCAGTTGCTATAACCAGCCTGGATTTCCATCCCGGTTGAAGCACCGCCACCTACCAAAGTCACGTTCCAAGCTAAGCCTGGGGTCAGATTAGGAACAATCTCCCAGTCACCGCCGTGGCCAACCACTACCGGAGCCTCAAAACCAGCATTAGCTACCAAGTTACCCGGAACACACATGGGAGGCAATGGTTCGATGAAGGTATTCGTCACCGTACAGGTCACAACCTCGCCGGCCGCAAGCGTACCGGAGCAGCCGTCAGACAATTGAACAGTGTAGTCTAGAGGAACTGGTTCCGTAATTGAATACGTAGTCCCGGCCGGAAGATCAATACTCGAGGTACCGCTGTAATCAAAGTGATCCGGCGCATTTGCTACCAACGGCACGCCGGTAGACAAGATGTACTGGAAGCTCTCTGGAAGGGCTGCATCGTTACCAACGATAACTTTATTCAAAATGATGCGACCATCCTCCTCTGGGAGCACGATATATTCATTGGAGATTGTACAAGTCGCTACCTGACCAGGAACCAGCGTAATTTCCCCGGCCTCGGCGCAGTCACCAGTGATATAGGGCACGTAGTCACGGTTAACGGACTCATTGACAACATAGCTTCCGGCATCAAGCAACTTAATCTCTCCGTCGGCGCTGCCAGGGAAGTTAATTACGTTATCGTTGTCATCGGTGATTGTAATATTGAAGATATCTGAGTTAACACCGATGATACCGCCAACTAACTTGATAACCTCCAGGCTGGCCTGCTTGTCATCATTGGTAATTGTACAGACGATGTCGTCGCCAGGGGTCAACGCAAAATTTTGGTCAAGTGACGTTACGGGTAATACGGTTACGAGTCCGCTATTTGAATTCGTTGCTACGCATTCAACGGAAACGTTATACCAATCTGTAACGGCAGTAGCAGTTGCGTCTGGAAACTCCGCAAGGTGGTTAGCATTCCAAGCTTCGTTGACGCGGTAATTGTCCTGGGAAAGCCCGCCTTCCGTCTCGCCCTCGACCACCGGAGAAGCATCGATGAAGAAATCGAAGTTATCTACGGTCTCTGTACCCCCGTTATCGTTTACCAAAACTTTGTTGATAGTAATCGAGCCAGTGGTGCGGTCGTAAGTATTGGTAATAACACAATGCACACCGTCAGCATCCATGGCGACGATACAATCACTGTACGCAGTATCCCAATCTGGGCCAGCATAAGACTCGGTCACGCTAATGACATCACCCACCGCAACGTCAGGAATAACAATCTCACCGTCAACCTCAAAGGCTACGGTTGGCTGAATGTCGCCGTCGATCATGACGGTGTAAGTGAAGTTAGCTGGCGTGACACCCTGTGGAGCGTTCACGAGCTCCTTAGTGATCGTCAAATCCGCGGTCTCAGGCTCGGCCACGGCATCGAGACCAAAATACAAAGTAGTTTGCTGGAATTCGCCAATCGTCTCATCAATCACGACGGTATAACAGAACTGACCTGGCACAAATGGATCAGCAACCATGGCTACGTCGGTCTGAAGGTCTTCGACCAGGTCTGGTTCGAGCACGGTACCATTGGGGTTAATCTGAACCCAATCAGAGCCGACCGGGGCCGTACTCTGGTCGATAGTCATACACAACATGTACGTATCATCAGGAAGCTCCTCGACTCCCTCGCCACGGAAACGATACTGGCCAAGGTTGTTTAAGTGGTGTGATTCGTAAACGGTTGGACCAGTGTGGCTATTCTCACGGCCGGACAACATAGCATCAAGAGGCGTCGACGCCGCTGAAGAGGTGCTGTTGTAAGAATAAAGGCTAATCAACTGATCGCTGACGGGCTCATCCACTCCTTCTTGACCCGTACCGCTGTTATCTAGATCCTGATAAACGATTCCCTGAAGCATCGGATAGCGCGTACCGTTCAGGATTACGTTATCAATGCGAATTTGACCCTGTGAAAGACCAAGGGCGGCAACAAAGCGGATACCGATACTCGAGCGGTAATCAACATCGCTAGGCAACAGGATTTGTTTTGGAGCAGGATTTGGCAAGGTCGCCAAGGCCTGGAGATCTGCCGCCGTTAAGCCGCCGGCAGGGTTCCAGGTGCTACCGTCGTCATTCGACCACTCGACCAAAAGACTGTCCGAGGCAGTAAAATTGGCATTGCTCGGGGCGCGATAAATAAATGATAACGTCTGGTCTTGGAACAAATTATCAACCACGAAAGTTAAGGTGCCATTGGCTCCACTGGTAATGCCTTGGACTCTGGCGGTATTACCAGAGGGGCCACTTCCAATCATCCAATCACTACCGCCTACCCAGGTTGAACCATCTTCGGTACCCATCCCTAAGGTAAGGCTTGAAAAAGCGTTGGTCGTAGCGGATTCGAAATCCTGACCCATGATCGAAGCGGTAGCGGCCTCAGCCATCCGTGGCACCATGAACGCCGGCCAGATCAAAGCGAGAACACTCACTGAAGCGATAATTCTACGCAACATATTTACGTTTACGGATAACATACGGAAGATCGAGGAACTCATACTCTATATTAGCCGATGCAAATGATTTCGGGTGGATTAGTTGCAGATAAGGTAACATGTTATCGAGTAAAATGTCCAATATTAGATGAAAAAAAGCTTATGAGCCTCGAGATTAAGATAATTTTGCTAATTTTGGCCATAATCACCCTTATTGTCATTTTTGATGTCGTCCAAACCTCTCGCCTAATAGCAATCGGGGTCGAACAGACAGTACGAACTAGGGCTTTCGAGCGTAGACTGGAAAACCCTGAGTTCCACTTCTTGGTTGTCGGCGACAGTTCTGCCGTGGGAGTGGGAGCAGAACCTCTGGAAGGTTCAGTGGCCGGTCGCTTGGCTGCCGACTTCCCCACTGCCGATATTCAGAACATCGCGGTAAGCGGGAGTAAGGTCAAAGACGCCATCGACCAACTTGAGAGCTTGTCGAAAAATGAACGCTACGACTTGATTCTCATCCAGATTGGGGGGAACGATATCGTGCGCGGAACATCGTACGCTGGGCTTGAAAAAGATTTTCCGCGTTTAATCGAGCTCGCCAAACAACATTCAAACAATGTCGTGCAACTCACAAGCGGCAATGTTGGCACCTCGAAACTCCTACCCTTTGGAACTCGTTGGTACTTTACGATTCGAACTAAGAAAGTTCGTGAGCTGTTCATGCACATCAATGCCGAACAAGGCACTCACTACGTCGATCTCTTCCGCGATAAAGCCAACGATCCTTACGCCCAAAATCCTAAAAAGTACTACTCCCCCGACTTCTTCCACCCGAGTGCCGATGGGTATGGAGATTGGTATGCGTTCATAGGTCCGATTGTTAAAGCTCTCCCTGACCTGAAATAAACAAAAAATCCCATGCAAGCATGGTATTTTTTGTGGAGCCGACAGTCGGGATTGAACCGACGACCTACGGTTTACAAAACCGTTGCTCTACCAGCTGAGCTATGTCGGCGCTCTTAAAGCCGGGGAAGTGTAGCATTTTCGCGAGACTCTGACAAGGCTAACCGGGCCTATTTTCAGCAAAAAAGAAAAATGACAGAAGACGCACCCGACAGCAATGGGCCAGATGGCTTCTGCTGTGCGGGTGCGCAGGGTTACTCGGTAACCGTAACCTCGATAGCAACGCCCTGAAAGTAGGGAGAAGAATCGGAGTAAATCTGAGTACCGGTCGTCACGTCCTTCCAACCCACTTCCATGAGGTGGATATTGAAAGTCCGGCCGAGGGGCGCATATTCGGAAGCGGTCCAAGTAAAACGAAAGACCCGTTCTCCCCAAGCCCCCAGGCGCTGCGTGATAATGGACACGCCGTAGGACTGGGTCGAGTACGCGTCCTTCCACACGTAGAACAGCTCATTGCCCGCGGGCGTAGCGGCCATGTTCTCGGCAGCATAGGGCGGGAAAACGATCTGACTATCCAACGCCTCGAAGTCGGACGGCACGGCCTCGTCATACAGCGGCTTCAACCACTCGTCCGAGCCCTCGGTACTGTCGTAGACCAGGAAAAAGAAGTGATTGAAGTCAAGATCGCCACAATCCTTGTAAGAGGCCACCGAGAACTCGAGCGGCACGTCCTGGCCGGGACGAACGGTCACCGCCGACGGACTCAGCAAAGTGAACACCGGCAAAGTGGACACGCCGACGTAGACCGGCTCGCTGTGGCCGTCGCCGTCGGGATCCTGCCATTCGCCGTTGTACTCCCGGAACCAACAGTCCGGAGTATGGTCGATGTCGAGGAACTCGTCAGTCGTCTCGGCGCTGCTGAGCGGCAACCTATCAGCCGTAGCAGCCTCGTTGTACTCACAATTCTTACCCCTGTCAGTGAAGCGGTGTTCCGAACAAGCGCCCGAGAACACCACGCCAGCGACGATGCACAAACGCATGGCACTTCCTGTCTGAAAGAAGGTTAAAAACCGCCCGACAGTATACGGGATGGAGATAATAAAAAAATGAAATTTCTTTAATAAAAAACTCCGGATCTTTGTCAAAAGAAAAACGACCTCGTTAAGAGATCGTCTTTCTGGAGCCACAGATCGGGATTGAACCGATGACCTCATCCTTACCATGGTAGAGGTCGACCTTGAAAATCCCGATTCTCGGCTAATGCTATTAAAGAAACCGTGAAAATGAGGAGTTTTGGCAATCCATCCACTCGACCACTTCCACACTTTATTTAGTGATTGAATTATACCCTGATTTTGGACTTTTATCAAGCTTTTGGTGCATGCCCAAAATTTCGTATAAGCTGCTGTTTTCCATGATCGCAAAACTCCCCCCCCTCTGGGAACGCTCTACGTGGCAGGGGCTGACGAGCGAGATTAGAATATTAATCCTGCGAGAGTCCGCCGGGTCAAATTAGTTCAGATCGAGGCTGTCAAAGATTGCTTGAACTTCGGACATGTTATAGGAGCTCTTCCAAAGGTGAATGTCGTATACAGCGCTGTCGTGAGAGAAGGCGAAGTAAAGCATTTCCGAATCGGAGAGACTAGGCTTGTCGTTCGTGTAGATTTCTTTTCCGTCGATCGTGAAATCAGCTTTCGTGAAATTTCTAGCTGAGACGTATTCATCCAATGTATCGTATTGAGTTACGATATCGAGTGTAAAGTAATTCGAAGGTTGGCCCTGCGGTGGTTGTATATCCAATTG
>JBBUCB010000007.1:0-9339 GCA_038058005.1 Patescibacteria group bacterium
AGGCTGAGATTATGTTCTCCTTATGTTCGTACTATACACGAACATAAACCGAACGCACTATTCAGGTGGGGATAACCAAAAAATTCACAAAATACCTCAAGCTTTTTAGCTTTCGATTTTTATCGCCGCATGCTATCGTTAGACAACCACCTCCAATCTTTTGAAATTTTCCAGCGAGGCTTTCGATATGTTAGACAAACAAGACATCACTCTTCTGCAGGACATGATGGGTACGACCGTAAGCAGGTCCATCAAGGTTGCTTTAGAGGAAAATAATCGTATTTTCAAGCAAGAGTTAAAAAGAGAGTGGCGCAATGATTTTAGAGATATTCTGGTTCAGAACAATCTTGATCTGAAACGTGAAATCCGCGACGAAGTCCACACCCTTCTGCGAAAGACAAAGAGAGAAATTATTGATGAGATTACCGAGTTTCTGGATCAAGCCATCCTTCCGCAGATTCATGATCTCCAGGTAGACATGGGTCTTGTAAAAAACCATCTCAAACTCGCCTAAACATAAACGCTCCCGATTGGGAGCGTTTATGTTTGACTCATGTTTCCAGTGACAGTTTACCAGCTTTTTCTATGATTTTAAAACCTTCACAAGGTTGCAGCTGCGGAAGTGTGACGCCGAACAGGTCGTAAGCGACAAGCTCGAAGAACGGACTGTGGCCAACGACAAGCGCATGAGTTCCATCAGGAAGTTCGTTGAGCCAAGCTCTGAAGGCCTCAGCGCCTTTTTGAGCGATGTCCTTGGCGATACGAGGCTCTTCGGTGAGAGCCGCTGTTAGCATATCGAGACCGGCATGCTCGGCGCGATTGCAGGCGCCTTCCCAGAGAGACATACCTTCGGGGCTCGAGGCGATCGTGTGGGGAGCGAAGATTTTAGGTTCAATAACAGGGAAATCACCAGCGCCTTGCCGCATAGTTCTCAAAGTATCTCGAGTTCTCTTAAGCGGGCTTACGAATAAGTGTGTAAAAGCTCTTCCTCTAAGCTCGGTCGCACCTACATGCTTAGCGAGCTCAACGCCGGCCGGACTGAGATCGCTATTGCCTGGTGCGGCCTTGAGGCTGTGACGGCGGAGTTCAACGATCTTCATAGTTTAAGTATATAAGAAAACGCCGCCCTTGCGGACAGCGCTTTCTGTTCTAGCGGCTGCGACCGGACTTGGCTGCGCCTCGGCGGGGGGAGGGGCGGCGGGAGGCACCACGGCTACGTGGTTCGTAGCGATAGGCTGGTGCGTCTTCGTCGTCGGTGCTGATACCGCGGGGCATGTCGGGAGTGGCAGAGGCTGGAGCCTTGAACGTGTCCTCGCGGCGAACAAAAGGTGGGCGAGGGTTAACTGCTTTGGTGCGGGCGCCACGGTCGATGAAGCGACCTTGGCCACGACCACGCATGTTCATAGCTGGGCGAGCGCCGCGACGATCATCGCGATCTTCGTGACCACGTGGAGGTGGAGCAGCAACTTCGATGAGCTTTTCTGGCATCTTGCTGACCACCAAACGGTTGCGGATCAAACGTTCGATGGCACGAATTTCATCGCGCTGATCTGGAGTAGCGAATGACATAGCGCGGCCAGTAGTTCCGGCACGACCAGTACGACCGATGCGGTGAACATAGTCTTCAGCGTTGTCAGGCAGGTCCATGTTAATAACCAGACCGATGCCCTTAACGTCGATACCACGAGCGGCAATATCCGTCGCGACAAGCACACGGTATTTGCCCGTTTTGAAACCATCGAGAGCTGCGCGGCGCTGAGCCAATGAGCGGTTCGAGTGGATTTCAGCAGCGGTGTGGCCCATGTCCTGAACGGCCTTGCAAGTCTGACGAGCACCATGCTTGGTGCGGGTGAAGACGAGCACGGTGCCAGTGAATTCAGCCAAGATGGTAGCGAGCAAGCTGCGCTTCTTCAGCTTTTCAACAATGAAGAGTTCCTGCTCAACACGCTCAGCGGCAGTTCCGGCTGGAGCAACTTCAATCCGGACCGGCAACTTCATGTGGCGGGTAGCGATTTTGACGATGTCTTGTGGCATGGTGGCTGAGAACAACATGGTCTGACGCTCCTTAGGCACGGTCAGCAAAATCTTGTTGATCTGCGGAGCAAAACCCATGTCCAACATGCGGTCAGCTTCGTCGAGAACCAAAATCTTAACGTCGCTCAAGTTCACGGTACGTTGCTCAAGGTGATCGATCAGACGACCTGGAGTTACTACGAGAACGTGAGGATTGGTGCGAAGGGCGCGCTTCTGCTTCTCGATGTTTTCACCACCGATTAAGACAGCTGTGCGCATACCAATCTTGGCGCCGAGGCGGCGCAAAGCCTCTTCTACCTGAATAGCAAGTTCGCGAGTTGGCACAATGACCAGACCGCGGCCCTTGAACATGGCCAAACGTTGGATCATCGGAATACCGAAGGCCAAAGTTTTACCAGTGCCTGTTTGCGCGATACCAATCACGTCCTGGCCTTCAATGGCAACAGGAATAGCCTTGGCCTGAATAGGCGAAGGGACAACGAAATTAGAGGCGGCAAGGATCGAAAGTAAGGTCGGGTTAATACCAAGACCGGTAAAACCCGAAGAGGGAGTAGTGACTTGTTCTGACATAATTTTGTATGACTCTAAACCCCGAAAGTCATGACAAAACGTCAGCCTGAGGCTCGAGACCGCCGGCTTCTCCAGGACTCCCAGGCCTTTAAAAAAGGGGGTAATGGGGGGAGATGCAACAAAAGGCGGTTAAATAAGACCTGAAGAGTACCAGAAACTCCTGAAAAGGTCAAATATGTGGCCTTAAAAACGAAAGAGCTGCACCGTGGGTGCAGCTCGTGAGATTCCGTCGCCCGCCGTCGAGTCGGTCAGCGGGGGACGAACACGTTCGGGGCGTAGTGTTGGTAGAACGCGGTCAGGAAGCGCAGTTGAGAGGCTGAGGCCTCCTTTTCGTCCAGGCCCAGGGCCTTGGTCTGGATCAGGGCATTTCTCATCCCCGTATCCACCGAGAGCTGCATGGCCAGGGAGCCCAGGGACAGATCGTCCAGATCAACCCCGAACAGCTTCTTGATGGCCGTGATGTCTTCCTCGCTCTGGCCGAGGTAGAAGGAGTCGGGATGACCGCTCTTGATCAGTCCAGCCAGGCGGCGATCTCCGATCTCATCTACGAGCTTGCTCCAGCGACCGTCGGTCACTTCGTCGAGGACGTGGGAGCCGGTCTCGTAGGCGTTGCGCTCACCCATGAGCCAGATCGGGGATCCTCGCAGTGTCACCGGTTCACGCTTCACGATGCAGTCGACGGCGTGAGAGATCTCGTGAGCGATGAGTACACCGGTCGTGATCTGGTTGCTGCCGGCGTTGTTCGTGAAACGCATGATGCGTGACTGGCAGTCGAACTCGGCGCCGGCGCGAGCCACCTTGGGGTCATTGATCCGAGTGGGATCTCCGACCACCATGAACCAGGCTTCCGTCTTCGGGGCTTCGACAACCATGGCGCCGTTCGGAACCAGCTTGGCCGGGGTGGCGTTGAGATCGTAGAACTTGAGCAGCTCGGCAGCCGTCGGGCTCATCTCGGCCAGTTTGGCCAAGGTAGCCCGGTTTTTCGCGATGACTGCCAGCTCGTCGTCCGGCATCGTGACCTGCTCCTTGGCCGGCTGGGTCGGGGGCTCGGTACGCACGTCGGCGACCGCCGCCTCGCGCTGCGGGGGCAGGGGGAGCGAGGTCGGCGCGACCGCGAAGTAGACGTTCACACCGATGAGTACGGCGGCGATGGCCCCGAGGATGATCCAGGCCAGCTTACGGTACATGTTGTTTTCCTCCGTTCCGTCTAAAAGGTAGACCAAGAACAGAGAAATATACACGAAAATCGCATTTTTGTCAATAAAAAAGCAACGCCCCGGACTGTTGTCCGAGGGCGTAGGGCTGAGTCGCGGCGGCGGCTCAGTGGGTTCGGGTAGTGCCGGTGCTGCATCGTCGCACGTCCTCCCGACGGTGAGCGAACTCGTCCTGTTGCGGATCCTTCGCGTGTCGCGAGTCGCGGAGAGCTCGGCCATAGTGGCCGCCGAGCAGCGTCGCGTCTTCGTCCGACGGGGGAGGATCGACTTCACGACCATCGCGCAGCACCATGATGGTGTCGTGCTTGTGCGGCGCGATGCGGATCTCGAGGCTGTACGGGCCGACAGTGGCGATGAGCGCCGACCGCAGCTCGGGTCCGACATCGACGACTAGAAGGTCTTCACCTGGCAGGTTCACGATGACGATGGTCCCGGGTTCGTCACGCACCCGATCCCGGAGCACTGCTCGGCAGGCGGGTGAGAGGATGCTTTCGGGCCCATCGATCCGAAGTCCCGGAAGAATGGGGTCCTGGTAGATGTGGAGACGGGTCAGTTCTGGCAAATGCACCTCGCAGTTGGACGGGCAAGATTATACCCTATGTTGGGCCCAAAAGTCAATTACCTTGCCTTTGTTTGTGTGAAGCTTTAAACTGCGCCCAAGTATGTTGAAAGCCGTTGAAGCGCCACTTGCGGGGCATCCGGATAAGGTTTGTGATTTACTCGTCGAATCGGTGGTTGATGAGTACTTACGTCGTGATCTGTTATCCAAAATGGATATCCAGGCTTTGGGTTCAAACGGGATGGTGATGTTGGGTGGCGTGGTGGATTCAAGAGCCGACTTTGACGTGGCCGAGATCGCCAAACAGGCCTACGTGAATGTTGGCTACACAGAACCAATTGAGCTCTTTGTGAACCTTGAGCGCCCCAGTGAAGAGCGCCTCCGTGCGCCGCGCACTTCTGCGGGAGCATCGGGTACGGCGATTGTTTACGGTTACGCCACGCGTGAGACACGTGAGATGATGCCGCGCTCGGTGGTGTATGCCAACGCACTCGCTCGTCGCATTGATGATTTGCGTCGGACTGACACTCGTTTCTCGTGGTTACGCCCAGACGGCAAAGTGCAATTGGCGATGCGCGGTGAACAAGTAGTTTCGGTTACGATTATCGCAGCCCACGCTGAGGACATGGATATCAACCAGGTTCAGACCTTGCTACTTGAGCATGCGGTAGCACCTGTGCTTGGCAGCATTGAGGGCGTAAAAGTTTTCATCAACCCTGTGGGTCCATTTACTACGGGCGGTTTTACGATGAACGCCGGTGTGAGTGGCCGAAAGATTTTGTCTGACACGTACGGCGGTTTGTTGCCGCATGGGGGAGTGGCCATGGTCGGTAAAGATCCTTTGAAACCGTCTCGAGCTGGAGCCTACATGACACGTTTTGCGGCTCGGGAGATCGTCAAAGAGGGCTTAGCTTCGAACGTTTTGATTACGGCGGTGTACAGCGTCGGTCTTGAAGAGCCGGTGTCTCTGTTTGCCCGCGGGGGAGACGGGACAGATCTCTCGAGGCTCGTGAGTGAGCGTTTCGATTTTCGTTCAGAGGCGATTGTGGAGCGCTTTAATTTGCGTCGACCCATGTATGCCGCTTGCGCTAATTACGGCATGTTTGGTCGTGAGGGCGTACCGTGGGAAGAATAGTCGCCCTGAGGTCCGGAGGGGCTATACTATGTCCATGCTTCCTGAACGTTTGCTTTCGTCTTTGGCAGTTGCGGCGGTAATTTTGATCACTGCCGGTTATTTTGTATCGACAGAACCAGAAGACTCAAGCACGACAAGCCTTGATGGCGTCGTTACGGTGACCGGACTGGCCCGACAAACACAGCCGCTCAAGATTGCGATCGGCAGAGCCGTGGAGGCTCCGTTACTCGGGTCTTCGTACCTTATAACTCCTAATGGAGTAACTCTTGATGAGCCGGCGGTCATTACTTTTGCAGTTTTAGACTCTCAACGTAGCGAGATTGGGTCTTTGGAAATTTATCGCTTCCACCCAGCTTTTGAAATGTGGGAGCCGGTGACGCCAATTGTTGCGCATACGGAGGAACTCGTCGCTATCGAGACCGCCCAGTTGGGTGAGTTTGCTCTTGGCAGTGTATCCGTGTTCACTGCTCCGGTATTTGCGAATGTTTACGACGAGTTTCGCGCTAAGGCGCCCGCCGATGCCGTTGGCTACGAAATCGCTGTTGCTTTCTCTGAGGCTGATCGAGAGCTCGTACGCTTGTTATCCGCTGGTGAACATGGCGGTTGCGGAGGCGCCGTGCGTGTCGGTGATGGAGAATCTTTTTCACGCCTAGAACGTCAGGCCTCGGTTGAGATAGGCGATACACAACAGGCGCTTACGTTCGTGTTCGTTACTCGTTGGTTTACTTCAAGCACTGGTGGGTGTAGCCAATCTGACCCCCTCAGGCCGCTCGTTGAATATGATATACTCGATGAGATCAAACATAGTTAATGTTGGGAGGACGTATGCCTATTGCTAAAAAAACTTCTTCGTCTCGAGCTCGTAAGCCAGCGGCTGCGGCCGTGCCTATTCAATCGGTGCCAAGCGTTTGCCGCAGCTGTCACGCGCTTCCAGCTGGGAGCATGGAGCTCATGGCTCTCATGTTGGTACTCGTTTTCTCCCTGACTGCCGTTTTGTTCACTTCAATCTACGCTCTCGAAGTTCAGGGATCCAAGGTGGAGGCCTTGGAAGCGCAGCTTTCGTATCTTCAATCCTAATCGTAAGGACACGGCTATGCCGTGTCACTCCAGCAATATGCCCAGTCACATCCCCGCCTTGCTTTTAGCTTTGGCCCTTTTGACGTTTGGCGCTGGTTGTGTAGAATCCGGGTCGATAACATCCTCGGGTATTCCGTCTGGATCGTTGGACACTCAAGATTCATCCACACCTGACACTATGCCAAATGCAGACAAGACCTGGACCTTCCAAGGTGAGCTCCCGGCCGACAAGATTCAAAATAAGCAGGTTCGGATCGTGACACCTAAGGGAGAGATCGTTTTCGAGCTTTTGCCCGAGGTAGCTCCGGTCACCGTTTCGAACTTTGTCTATCTCACTGAGGGCGGTTATTATGACGGCCTAACCTTCCACCGTGTAGCGAAAGACCCTACGCCGTTTGTTATCCAGGGCGGTGACCCGTCCGGAGATGGCACTGGTGGTCCGGGCTACTCAATTCCGGCTGAGTTCAATGACGTGAAACATGATCGCGGTGTGGTGGCTATGGCCCGTTCCCTGGATCCAAACTCTGCTGGCAGCCAGTTCTACATCACCCTTGGGCCAGCCTATTTCCTGGATCAAAACTACACCGTTTTCGGCCGTGTGCTTGAAGGTATGGATGTTGTTGACCAGATCAAGATTGGCGATGTCATGACGACAGTTACTATCGAAAGTAAACAATAGTCAAAAGTCCAAAGTCGAAGGTCTAAAGAAGGCTGCCATAAGGCGGCTTTCTGCTTTTTATTCTCCGACTTTGGACTTTCGATTTTAGACCGATTCCTGTATCATCTCAGCATGCGCCCACGCATTTCCGAACATACTTTCTACCAATACCTCAAGTGTCCCTCTTGGGTAGCCCATGATGCCAAGGCCGGCCATCTTGAGGATGCTTTGCGTCGCCGGTTGCAGGAAGACGGTTTGTTGCCTGAGGTCGAAAGAAAATTGCTAGCTAACCGTAAAGTTGTCGAAATTGTCGAAGAAGACATGGACGATGCGGCCGTACGTACCATCGAAGAGATGGCCAAGGGGTCGCAGACCATTTATCGCGCGGTCTTAATTCACGACCGTTTCGTGGCTAGGCCAGATATTTTGGAAAGAGTTGAAGGCAAGTCGAAGTTTGGAGGTTATTATTACGTAGCGTGTGATATCAAGCGCTCCCGTCACTTAAAAGATGAATACAAGCTGCAAGGCTGTTTCTACGCTGAGGTGCTCGGTCTAATCCAGGGTCTGAAGCCGGTGCAGGGTTATGTCATGCGCACGAACGGCGAGATCGAAAGTTATCTGCTTGAAGAGGCCGCTACCCGTTATCACCTGACGCTTGACGCTATTGAACGCATTCTTGACGGTGCCGAAGAACCGCATTTTCTGACCTCGGACTGCAAGCAATCGCCCTGGTTTCATGAGTGCAAAAAAGATGCTATCGCTTGCGATGACTTGTCGCGTTTGAACCGTGTTTGGCGTAGCGAAGTAAAAGAATTTAATGCGGCCGGGTTTAACACCGTGACCGAACTTGCGGCTCTCCATCCAGACTTAGTGGCGAGTAAAGTGACCGGTGTGAGTCGCGATCGATTGGAATTTCTCCACATGCAGGCTCGAGCTATCGCCGATAAGCGACATTTTGTCTTGCGGCCTGTCGATCTTCCACCGGGCGACAACGCCCTGATCGTTGATATTGAAAGCGATCCTTTGCGCGATGCCCACTATCTCTTTGGTGTTCTCGAAGTGAACGGCAAAGAGGAAAAATATCACGCCTTCTTAGCCAAGGATCCAAAAGATGAGCAGAAAGCTTGGGAACAGTTCGTGGCTTTTGTGCGCGGCTATATCGGCACGCCCATTTATCACTATGGTTGGTCGGAACAGGATACGTTTCGGAGTTTGGGAGAGAAATACGGAACCGATCGTGAGGTCTTAACCATGCTTGAAGAGCAGTCGGTTGATTTGCTCGTGCGATTACGTGAGAGTGTCGTGTTTCCATTGTCATTTTATTCTCTGAAAGACATCGCTCAATATATTGGCTTCCGTTGGCGGCATGATGACGCCTCGGGGTTAAACTCGGTATTGTGGTTTGAAGAATGGCTAAAAAGTGGTAATAAGACCTCACTTCAGGATGTGATTGATTACAATGAAGACGACGTGCGCGCTACTTGGGCCCTGCGCAATTGGGCTCTAACTCAAAATGGGTAGGGCCGTGCTTTACCCCAACAGTAATATGGCAGTTTTTTCAAGTAGAAAACAAAAGAACTTTAGCCCTTGGTACGGATTTTTGATCCTCGCCGTGATCGCTATCGCCTTCGGACTTAAGATCTTTGACACCCTGCGCCCTGACAGAACGCCTACTTCGGATGTTCCGACAGTCTCTTACGAGGACATCGTTAAAGAGGACGGGGAGGTCGTTGAGCCAGAGCCGGAGGTGGAAGTCGTGCTGCCCGAGCCTGATGTGGAAGAGCCCGAGGCGTTACCAATCGAGCTGAATCTGGCGGTGCCATTTACCTCCCAGGCGCCCACGGGTAATTGGGACGCTCTCCATGAGGACGCTTGCGAGGAGGCTTCGTTCTTTATGGCTGTAGAGTTTTATAACGGTCGAGCAGCTGGTAAGGTTGATCCTGCGCTTGTCGACCCCGAGTTGTACAAGATGGTCGATCTCCAGACCTCACTTGGTATGGGTTACAGTATTTCCGCAGCTGAGGCCGTTCGGTTTATTGATGAGTATTACGGCCTCGAGACGGTCATTGTCGACAACCCAACCGTCGAGGAC
>JBBUCB010000008.1:0-1653 GCA_038058005.1 Patescibacteria group bacterium
CGGCCAGAATAAATTCGAAATCGTCAGGGTTGTGAGCCGAGATTAACAACGAATCGCCAATTGGGTTACCACCGACTTCCTCGAGGGCAGCGAGAATCTCAGGGTCATCGGCATGCAGTGTCTTGAAAGCCTCAAGTGCTTCTTCGGCTGGAATAACCGCCACGTCTTTCACCTGTGGCAAGGCTGACAAATATCCGTGAACAGACTTTTGAATATCTTCGCTTGTGCCTTGATTGAAATAGACTTCAACTTGGACCTTGTCTTCAATCGAATTAATCGTAGCGTCAGCCAGCACATTCATGGCGATGAGCATGTTGACCGTGAACAGAGTCAGCAAGAGTACCGAGGTGGTCACGAACGACAACCAAAAATTACGGAGAATGCTTTGACCAGCGAATTTGAGCAAACGGCCAACTGATCGCATAATTAACCCAAATGATATTTACCGTGTTCAGCGTCGGAAACAATTTTGCCCTGCTGGATAGTGATCACACGTCTGCGCATAGCGTTCACAATATCGCGATCGTGTGTTACGAGCATGATGGTTGTGCCAACGTCATTAATGCGCTTGAGGAGCTCGACGATCTCACGAGAAGTGATGGCGTCGAGGTTACCCGTCGGCTCATCAGCCAAAATAATCTTAGGACGGTGCACCAAGGCGCGAGCAATCGACACGCGTTGCTGCTCACCTCCGGACAACTGGCGCGGATAACGGTGCATCTTGTCAGCTAGTCCAACGATCTTTAAAACCTGAGGAACAACCTCCTTAATCCGAGCGTTCGAAGCACCAGCGACCTCTAAAGCAAAGGCAGCGTTCTCGTAAGCCGTCTTTTTGGGTAAAAGTTTATAGTCTTGAAACACAACCCCGATCTGGCGACGGAGCGACGGAATCTCAGCCCGACGAATCTTAGAGATGTCCCACTCCCCCAAGTGAATGCTCCCGCCAGTCGGCTTCTCTTCAGCAAACAAAAGCTTGGCCAGAGTGGTCTTTCCAGAACCGCTGGTGCCAACAATAGACACAAACTCCCCCGGCCGAACATGAAAACTAATCCCATCCAAGGCCTTCGTATCTGGCTTATAGATTTTGGAGACGTTTTTGAAGGTAATCACGGTGAGATTATAACATAGCAACCCCTGGACTCACCCATTGCGTACATGCTATATATCTGTCTGTTCCCAGTAATGCGGGGGTAGTTCAGTGGTAGAACATTTGCTTCCCAAGCAAACGGTCGCGGGTTCAAGTCCCGTCCCCCGCTCCAGTAGAAAACGTATTTAAACAGCCGGCTACGTCGTCGCCGGCCTCAGTCGGCCTCACCGTATATCTATATACGCCTCGCTTCGCTCCTCGCCGCTCCTAGCATTTGGCTGTTTAAATCAGTTTTCACGAAAGGCTCATGAATGCTAAATTGACCAGCTACTTATTGTGTAATACACTCTGGCTCGTTCTTCACTAGAGGATCTATTTAAATCGTCTAGATTCTAGGAGCGAACGAGTAAGGATGAGTCGTACTGAAAGTACGTCGAATCCGACGGAGTGAGCGACAACGAAGATAGGCGATTTAAATAGATCCGACCGTGCCGCTTTAGCTCAGCTGGTAGAGCAATACTTTCGTAAAGTAGAGGTCCCGGGTTCGAATCCCGGAAGCGGCTCCA
>JBBUCB010000008.1:1753-4480 GCA_038058005.1 Patescibacteria group bacterium
GAGCAATACTTTCGTAAAGTAGAGGTCCCGGGTTCGAATCCCGGAAGCGGCTCCATGAAGTAGAAGTCCTAAACGGGCTTCTATTTCGTTTTATGACTTCACTTCATGGATCCCCGCCCTACAGTGATGCGAAGCATCTACTGTAGGGTCCAAAAACACTCCCCATGCACGGGGAGTGTTTTTGTTATGCGCTAAGACTAGACAAAATATAAAAAATATGTTAAGAAATAAGCGGCTTTGCGATGGTCGCCGAGCTAATTCTCCCGGTCAAAACTGGCCGCATCCAACGGAGTTTCCTCATGTGTTCGTTGTCCCGCCAGGAAGGACCTCAGTTCCTTCCCCCCGTCCTCGTGTCCCCCGTCCTGCCGCACGTCCGTCGCAACCCCGAACAGGGGCTGACGATCGTGAACGAGGGCGGCCAGATGGAGCTCTTGCTCATCGACTGCCCCGAGATGATCGCCAAGCTGCACGACCACAAGGACCTCGAACGTCCCAATGGCCCGTGCTTCGCGGCCCAGGCCTTCTGGGACACCGAGCTGCTTCCGGGCCAGGTCATCTTTCATGAGCGTCAGGAACGAACGCTCATGGACCTCGTCGCCCGGATCATCGAGCTCGGCCGCCTGCCGCTGCTCAACATGCAGCCGACGAGGGTCCGCATCGTCGACTGCTACGACCGCAAGGCCGTGGTGACTGATCTGCCGAAGCGCATCAGGCACGTCATCCTCGGAGCCGTCCAGGAAGAGTGCCTCGACACGTCCGGCAACAGGATCATGGGCTGGCGTCCTCACAGCAACGACTACACTTTCGACCAGACGGTCGACTCGCCCCTCACGGCCATGCTGATGGTGGTCCAGAACCTCATCGAACGTGGCGTCTGGAAGTAGACCATCGCTACAGCGTCTTCGCCCCCACCCTTTCTGTAGCGACACGGCACGGCCGTGTCTAGGAAAGGTGGGGGCGTTCGCATTTTAAGAACGTTTTACCAAACAAACACCCAGGCAGGGTTCTCTGCCATAGCGTCACCAATAACCGCTCCAAAAGATTTTTTCTTGACTGCGATACCTCGAAAGTGCACCGCGGCTTGCTCGGCGACTTCGGAGGGGAAATATTCAATCAACGTGACCGTCCAATACGCGTTCGGTGCATGCAAAATTTCGGAAATATCTCCAGGAGCCAGTGTCGTCGCCGGCTGTAACCAGCTCATGAGCGTGCCCATACTCATGACGCCAAGATCGCCACGAGACAAGGCCGAAGGGTCTTGTGAGAAGCCTTCAGCCACGTCAGCAAAGGGCATACCTTGGGCGATCTTGCGTCGCAACGATTCCATCGTTTCCAGAGCCTCAGCTTGATAAACAGGATTGCCGCTCACTGCAGCTTCGGTTTTTTGGGCCAACAATAACGGCTCAACAATAAACTTGCGATAGTCAGCCTCATTCCATTTCGCTAACTCCAAACCCGGAGCAATCACGGCCTGATCAATTGGGTAAGCGACTAACTCATCCTTACTCACTTTAACGTCAAGCTCGTCAGCAAGGGCTTCGATGTACAAACGATAAACGCTAAGCGCTAAAGCTCGATCAAAGGCGTCCTTACGCTCGGTCGCGCCACCAAAGCCTTCCAAGCCGTGCGCCATCTCAACGACGTAGCGATAAGACATGCTTTTATTCTGAACTTTGGCCGCCGGGATGATCACCAAACTCGACAGAGGTCGAAAAATGCCATTTGCGGCATGCGTAATAAAGAAAAATTGGCAGAACACCACGTAACAAAAAAAGACTGTCACCGCCGCTAGCAATCCCCCTCGTAGGTGTCGGGAGATCATAACTCATCCATAGCCTCAAACCGGGCCTGGTTGAAAAAGTAATACCACCAACGCGTAGGGTTACTAATACTTTCGTCCGTCGCAATACCAAAAACATCCCATTCAGGGGTTTCTTCGTCCGGAAGATCGACAATCACCAACTGTTCACCCGGCTCACCCATACCGCGTTTGGTACGAGCCTCAGCCTCCAGGTAGTACTCACTTGAAAGATCACTAATCAATGATAATGATTCCAAACGCTGGCCGGCCAAACGCTCGTTTTCGGCCTGGAGGGCGGCGATATCGCGTTCAATTTCAATATTGCGCCAATACTCACGTCCAAAACCGACAAACAAAAAAGCCAAGATAATCAAATTCACTGCCACGATGAGAGAAATCTTAGGCAACGACATACATCACGGCGAATTGTACCCTATTTTGCTCAAGGCTTTAAGAGCGGCTTCTTTGTCATTCCAAGGAATTTTCTTACCACCCGCTACCGCCATCACCGGCTCCGAGCCTTTACCGGTAATCACTACGGCATCACCGGGTTTTGCCAAAGCCATAGCCTTATCAATAGCCGTCTGACGATCTTCCACCACAAACAAGTCTTTACCATCGACCTTGCCGGCCGTCCGAGCCCCATCGGCCACCTGCTTCATGATCTCGGCTGGATCTTCATCGTACGGATCCTCATTCGTCACGATCACGATTGCCTCTTCCTCGGCGGCGAGCTTGCCGATCAATGGTCGTCTGGCCACATCACGCCCACCGCCAGCTGAGCCATGAACGCCAATAACTCGCTCTGCGCCGGCTTGCTTAACGGCCGCAAACAGGGCCTTGAGCGCATAGGGCTCGTAAGCGTAATCGACGATGACCGAAAATGGTTGACCGACATCGATCTTTTCATAGCGACCTGCCACGCC
>JBBUCB010000009.1:0-5122 GCA_038058005.1 Patescibacteria group bacterium
GAGACGCCGACAAAGTGAATGGCCGTTTGCGGAAACAGCACGCTGTAACGAGTTTGCTGACGCACGCGAGCGTTGCCGTCCTGGCAGTCAGTGATGATCGAGATAAACATAGTTGCCGAATACCTTACTTCAAGCCGAAATCTTTGACTAGTTTCTCTTTAACTGCCTTTGTCCAGCCCTTGATCTTAGCTTCGTGCTTACGGGCCGCTGTCGCCGTTCGCATAACTTTCGAGTACACGATACGGACAGGTCCAAAAGCTCGTGTGTACTTCGCCCCCATGCCGGCATTGTGTTTGGCGACACGGGCTTCGAGGTTATTGGTAATACCCGTGTATAGGCTGCCATTTTTGCATCTTAGAATATAGACAACCCAACGCGGCATAGGGCTTAATCCTAACATGATAAGTGAGGTAGTAAAATACTTGAGACTTGGTTACACTAGTGTCTCTATGACCCAAGCTGAAGCACTTGCGATCTTGAAAACTGGGGTCAACGTTTTTTTGACGGGTGAGCCGGGAGCAGGAAAATCGTACACCATTAGGCAATACGTCAACTTTTTGCGATCGACCGGTATCGATCCGGCCATCACGGCCTCAACCGGTATCGCCGCTACCCATATTGGCGGCATGACTTTGCATTCGTGGAGTGGCATCGGCATTAACAAAAGTATGAACGCAGCGGAGCTCAACGAGATCGCCGGTCGCGATCGTTTAGCTAAACGCATTCGAGCTACCGAAGTTTTGATTATCGACGAGATCTCCATGTTCGAAGGACGAACACTTAACCTCGTTGACGCTGTATGTAGGACTATCAAACAGTCGCAACAACCGTTCGGGGGTTTGCAGGTGGTGTTTGTGGGAGATTTTTTCCAATTGCCACCGGTTTCTCGATCGGGTGAGCCGCTGCCGCAGTTCGCGTTCGATTCCGAGTCCTGGCGAGCGGCTAAGCCGGTGATTTGCTATTTGTCTGAGCAGCATCGCCAAGAAGACGAAACGTTTTTGGATATTCTCTCCGCTTTGCGTCGCGGCACTATTAACGATGAACATAAGGCTTTGCTCGGCGAGCGTCAGATCGTGTTCATGGACGATGTCTTTGGTGAAATGACAAAATTGTTTTCGCATAACGTTGATGTTGACCGCATGAACACGCAGGCGCTTAGTCAACTCGAAGCTGACCCGCGCACGTATCGTATGCACGCCTACGGAGCGCCGCCGCTGATCGAACAACTTAAACGCGGCTGTTTGTCGCCTGAACTCCTGACCCTGAAAGAAGGGGCACGCGTGATGTTTACCAAGAACAGCACCGACGGCAGTTATGTAAATGGAACGACAGGAGAAATTTCGGGTTTTTCAAAAGAGAATGGTTATCCGATCGTGAAGTTGCGTTCCGGTCGCTTCATCGAAGCAGCTACCACCGAGTGGAAGATCGAGGCCGAAGGGAAGACCGTCGCAGCCATCGTGCAGCTCCCATTGCGACTGGCTTGGGCCATGACGGTGCATAAAAGCCAAGGCATGTCACTCGACGCGGCCTTGATCGATCTCTCGAGCGCCTTTGCCTATGGCCAGGGCTATGTGGCCTTGTCGCGGGTGCGCTCATTGGCTGGTCTGCATCTGCAAGGGCTTAATCGGCGTGCCCTTGAGGTTGACCCTACTGTTTTGGCTCAAGACGAACAGTTCAGAACCCGATCGCTTGAAGCTAAGGAAGCGATGTTGGCGATGACAGAAGAAAATTTGAAACGTCTCCATGACGAGTTTATTGTCGCGCGGGGCGGATCGTTAACCGGCGGAGGTTTTGCGGCCAAGCCCAAAAAGAAAAAAGCTGTTAAAGAAAAGCGCTACGAACAAACGCTGGCCTTGATCATGGGTGGCATGACCGTCGCCGAGGCGGCTAACGAACGCAGCCGCACGGTGTTTACGATTTTTGAACATCTCGAGGAACTTCGTGAACTAAAGGCTCTACCACTCGACAAGCTCGGTCACCTCATCGTCGGCAAAGAAGATGACGTGAAACTCATCCAAGCCAAATTCCGAGCTCTCGAAACTGATCTCCTGAAACCTGTGCATGAATTCTTTCAAGGAGAGTATGATTATGATGTCATACGTTTAGCCAGGTTATTCATGCCCCTCAAGGGGATGTAGACTTTTTTTGAAATTCAGGCTAGACTACCGCCCGTTATGGATCAGGGCGATGTCATTATCCGCTTTCAAGGTGTGTCGTTTGGTTACGACACGGAAAACCCCGTTTTGGACGAGGCCGATTTTTCTGTCCGCGAAAACACCAAGATGACCATCATGGGTCAAAATGGCGCTGGAAAAAGCACAATTTTAAAACTGCTGACAGGAGTCCTCAAACCCGATCGAGGCGAGATTCACATTAAGCAGGGTGCCAAGATCGCCATTGCTACTCAGGTCATGGCACCTGAACATAAGACTCGCACTGTAACTGAATTTTTCGCGACAGCCTTTGAAGATAAGCGTCACGACCTGCCGAAGTTGATCACAGATGTACTTGAGACGGTTAATTTGAAAACTACCCTGGATAAGAAGATCGAAGATTTTTCCGGTGGCCAGCAAGCCCGCCTGTTACTTGCGTACGCGCTCATTCAAGAGCCCGAGATTTTGTTGCTCGACGAACCAACCAACAATCTTGATTCGAGCGGCATTGAGCACCTAACAGCTTTCCTGATCATGTACCCAAAAACCGTTTTGGTTATTTCTCATGACGCTGACTTTTTGAACACCTTTACTGAGGGCGTGTTGCACCTCGATGTTTACACCGGCAAAGTCGATAAGTATGATGGTAACTACTTTGACGTAGTTGAAGAGATCACTGCTCGTCTTGAACGAGACCGCATGAAAAATGCTCGTCTCTTGAAAGAGATTCAGGACCGCAAAGATAAGATCAACTTCTTTGCTCAGAAAGGCGGTAAGATGCGTAAGCTTGCTAGTAAGCTACGTGATCAGGTGGTTGATGCCGAAGAGAACATGGTCGATGTCCGTCGTGACGATCGCACTATTCGTGATTTTGAAATTCCTGCTCAACCTTGGAACGACAACGTGGCCACGATCAGCTCGGTGAAGATCGTGAAGGACCACGAGCCTCAGCGTTTCGAGACCAAAGTCTTTTTGCGTAAGGGTCAACGTTTGATGATCACCGGACCTAACGGTATCGGTAAAAGCACTTTGCTCCGCACCTTGGCTGCAGAAAAAGATGAGGGTGCAGTCATCGCTCGCGATGTGAAGGTCGGTTACTACCGTCAAGATTTTTCTGGTCTCGATTTTAACCAGACTGCCTACCAATCACTTGAGGAGATGATGGCTGTTCCTGACAATCAAACAATCCGTGCGGTTGGGGCCCACTTCTTGTTGAACGGCGATGCCATGGCTACCAAGGTAGGCTCGCTATCCGAAGGCCAGAAGGGTCTCTTGTGCTTCGCTCGCTTCGTATTGCAGAAGCCGGGCCTATTGATTCTCGATGAGCCAACCAACCACATCAACTTCCGCCACCTGCCGGTGATTGCCAAGGCTCTCGAAAATTACCAGGGTGCCATGATTATGGTTAGTCACGTGCCCGATTTTGTTAGCCAAATTAAGTTTGGCCAAGAGCTCGATTTGGGCAAATTTCTCGCCTAACAGTTAGGCTTGTCGAAAGCCTAGTTTTGTGGTTAGATGAGCCTGGAACCACAAGGAGAGTCAATGAATTTTTTGGGGCTGTTTCTGCCGTTGGCCTGGGCGGGAGGCCTGGTTCACTCCAAGACCGTCGAAACGCATCTTGACGCACCGAAGGATGCTTGCGACTACAGCACGCTGCTGCTCGTGACCATCCCACCGCGTACTGAAGGTCTGCTTCGCTTCTCGACGGATCCCACCGACCGTTTCTGGGTTCTGTTCAACGATCTGCCGGCTGCGTTCGACGTGAAGGCGGTTTCGGGGTTCAGCCCTGCTGTCGGCTCGGGTCTGCCGCTCGAGGAGTTCCCGAGTCGTGCCGCTTCTCCGCTCCGCAAGGATGTGTTCGTGGCGCACGTCGATCCCGACCACGTCCAGCGGGGAAGGGTCTATGAGCTGCAGTTCACCAACCGCTCCGAGCGCGAGCAGCTCGTCACGCTCTACGCTGGCATCACCGATGCCAGCCTGCAGGAGATGCTCGAACCGGACACGCGTCCGGAATGTCGGTAGTCTGCTCGATGGACTACGTGGGAGAGGTCATCTGACCTCTCCTTTTCGTTTCCATGAATGAAGCGACTTGTAAGAAAGGCAGTTTGGGTGCGTAATATAAGATACCTATGGATCCCGGCCTGACGGATGCAGAACTGGTCGCGCAGGTACTTGTACATAAAGACCAATTTCGTGGCTTGGTTGAACGCTATCAGCCGAAGTTAATGAGATATATTTTTCGTATTGGCGGTAAAGAGGCGGGGGAGGATCTGCTGCAGGAAGTCTTCATCAATGCCTATCAGAACCTGTCAGGATTTGATCAATCTCTGTCTTTTTCGTCGTGGATTTATCGCATTGCCCACAATGTGGTGATCAGCCACTTCCGTAAGCAGAAAGTACGGCCTGAGGGCAACTTGCATCACGATAGCGAAGACGTGCTGGCGAAGCTGTACGGAGAAGGGGATGTGGAAGCCTCGGCCGATCTCAAAATGGATGGTGAGCGTCTAAGCGCCGTCATGAAGGATATGAAACCACTGTATCGAGATGTACTCGTGCTCCGGTACTTCGAACAACTGGAATATCAAGAAATCTCGGACGTCCTCAGGATTCCCATGGGCTCGGTCGCGGTTTACCTCCACCGAGCCAAGAAGCAATTGAAAGACTTGTATGATAAAAATTGATTCGCCCGTCGACAATTCCAAGGACTTCGCAGCCGCGATCATGCATAAGATCGAGACTGAACACATCGTGGCCCATAGCCGTTGGTGGTTTATTTTGCACGATGTGGCGTTTTGGTCTTTATGGTTTTTGTCGGCTCTGGTTGGCGCTTTTGCGTTGTCAGCCATCGTTTTTGTACTGCAAAGCAGTAGTTGGCAGTTGTACATGATTACCCATGACTCGTTTTTGTCCTACGCTACCAATACGATCCCGTTTCTGTGGTTGGTGCTGTTTCTAATCATGGTCATGCT
>JBBUCB010000009.1:5222-8388 GCA_038058005.1 Patescibacteria group bacterium
TTGATGGTCATTTGCTCTCAAACGAAGAGTGGCAAATGCTGAAAGTGCCTTCGGTTCGCGTGCGTGTGATCGGCGTTCCAGAAACCGCCCCTTTTGTGGCCTGTATAGTCTTGCCCGTGCCTCCGCTCGGGATGGCGCCACTTCATCTTGAGTACGCTGAAAGAAAATTTCTTGAGCCGCGTAGTATTGAATGTAGGGGCGTACGACCTTACGACCGCTTTGATCAGATTAAACATTGGTAGCTATGAAAAAGTCACTCTTAGCTCTTCCGGCACTGGCCATTCTTCTTGGAGTCAGCGGCGTCTCAGCTACGGCTTACGCTCACGGTTTAGGACCGGTTGAAGATCTTACTGACGAACAGAAGGATGATTTGGCCACGCTCAGAGAGTTAATGCATGACGGCAAGATCGAAGAGGCAAAAGCTTTCGCCGAGGAAGCTGGTTTGCCTAGCCTCAAGCATGGCGTGCGACTTCGTTTAGATCCCGAAAAGAAGCAGGCCCTTGATGCGGCGCTTGATAGTGGCGATTACGCCGCCTTCGCGGAGCTGACAGCGGACGCTCCTTTCGCTGACGAATTAACGCCCGAGGCTTTTGCCAAGTTAGTTGAAGCTCATACGCTCATGGAAGCTGGTGACATGGATGGCGCTAAGAATATTCTTAAAGACCTCGACATCCATTTTCCAATGCCGGCTTTGCATTCGAACTTCGAACAGCACGAACCTTGGAGGGCTGAGCTCACTGACGAGCAAAAAGATTTGCTCAACCAAGCTCACATTCTTCGCCAGAATGGTGACGAAGAAGGCGCACGCGCTATTATTGAATCTTTGGACTTGCCGCATCCTCCCATGCGTCACTTCCGAGAATAACGTACAAAAAACCACCCGAGCGGTGGTTTTTTGTTTGGTCGTAATCCTAATCGACACTAACGATGTCGTAGGCAAGTTCCTGATTGTTAGTTTTGACGATCACGGTTTCTCCGGCTTCATGGCCGATGAGGGCCGCTCCGAGCGGGGAGGAGTACGAGATGCGGCCTTTGAAAGGATTTGATTCGACTGATCCAAGAATCTCAAAATCCATTTGTTTACCTTTCACACTGACGACAACTTTTGAGCCGATACGGATTTTTCCATCGCTTACGCTTTGGTCGATCGGAATCGCGTTCTTCAAGCGCTCTTCGAGAATGGTAATGCGATCGTTGATGCGGCGTAAATTTTGCTTGGCAAATTGATAGCCGGCATTTTCGGACAGATCTCCCATCTGCGCAGTGCGCGCCACTTCGTCAGCGGCGGGACGGCGCTCACGCTTTACGAGGTTCTCGAGTTCCTGCTCCATGGCTTTAATTTTGGCCGGAGTCAGATGATTGTCGATAACCTGATTCATGATGCGTTCAGTTTCGGCTTTTCGGGTGGGGAGACGCATAGTCCTGAAAGGGTATCAGTTTTTTGTGAACTTGTTGATTTTCGAGGTGGCTTTAGGGGCTTTGGGGACAACCGCTAGCTAGATTTTGGCTTGTTTTAGCCATTTATAGCTAAACGGGATGATTGCCCGCTAAGGTTAGTCACTGAGTATGTTGACTATTACTTAAAAATAGAGTATATTATTCCGGCAAAACAGCACTACGTGGAGATGGAGAGAATTTCCCGCAGTAAGCGTTATTGCGGTTAATATTTATCGCCATCGATATGATGACAGGTACAATCAAGCGTTTGACTGACAAGGGTTTTGGTTTCATCACCCCTGATGAGGCAGGCGCCAAGGATGTATTCTTCCACACTTCAGCTCTCGTCGACGTTATGTTCGACGATTTGCGCGAAGGTGACAAGGTTTCTTTCGAAACCGAAGAGTCTGACAAGGGTCCTCGTGCTGTAAACGTTCAGCGCGTTGCCTAAGCAGACTAACAATAAACACTCGGCCTCGGCCGAGTGTTTTTGTTTGTCTGCCCTGAGCGAAGGCGAAGGGTCTAGAAGATTAGTTGTGGATCTGTTAATATCGAGCCCATGTCACGCCCACTCTTCGAAGTTAAAGTCCTCAAGAAAAGCTACGGTAAGCAGCTGGTTTTTGACGATCTATCGTTTGTGGTTTCTGAGGGAGAGAAAGTGGCTTTGATTGGACGCAATGGAGCGGGGAAGTCGACGCTCTTGAATATCTTGATGGGGCTTGAAGAAGCTGATGGCGGCGAGGTCGCTCCGTTGCCGTGGACCAGGCTCGGGATGGTGGCGCAGCACGAGATTTTACCAAACGACGTGACGACAGAGGTTTTTCTTGAACAGCGAGGGGGTAAGCAGGCCTGGGAAATTCGTAAGTTAGCAGCTCGTTTTGGCCTCGGCACGCCCGAGCTTGAAAAAGCTCCAAGCGAGCTTTCAGGGGGATATCAGATGCGTGTGAAAATTGTGGCGATGTTACTTCAGGATCCGAACCTACTTTTGCTCGACGAGCCGGTGAACTATCTCGATCTCTCCACTCTGTTGTTACTCGAGCGTTTCTTGGCCGATTATGACGGGAGCTTTATCATGACGGCTCACGATCGTGAATTTTTACAGAATACCTGTACGCATACGTTTGAGATCGAGCGAGGCGAGTTAACCGACTATAACGGCCCGGTTGAGGAGTATTTTGCCTGGAAAGAAGAACAGAAGCAGTTCCAGCTGCGGACTAACAAACGTTTAGCTCGCGAGATTTCCCATCACCAAAAGTTTGTTGATCGTTTTCGTTTTAAAGCTAGCCAGGCTACACGGGCTCAAAGCAAGATCAAGCACATCGCCAAGCTGCGTAATCAGGTGACGAGTATGAAGGCCGATCTGTCGACGGCTCGCATTGTCATTCCGACGCCGCATTTCATCGATGGTGTGGCGGTGCGAGCTGAGAAGCTGCGCATTGGTTATGGCGAGAAAGTGATTGCGACTGACATTAAATTCGAGCTTCGTCGTGGGGCCAAGGTCGTCATCGCTGGAGAGAACGGTCGCGGTAAATCGACCTTCCTGAAGACGCTTGCTGGCAAGCTCGCTCCCCTCGATGGCACGGTGAAATGGTGGCACAACGCCAGCATCGGTTACTACGATCAGAAGACCGATGTTACGTTGACGCCGACTGACACGGTGCTTGGCTATCTCACCCGCATGGCTCCGCCCATGACAGCTGGGGAAAGAATCCTCATGATGGCCGGTAAT
>JBBUCB010000010.1:0-4183 GCA_038058005.1 Patescibacteria group bacterium
AGCCCCAGACTTGGAGCTGCATGAAACCAAGATCAATTGTGCGCCATTCAATGTAAGGGATCATAGTATTCGATCATCGGTCCAGCGCTCCCGAGACCCTGAGTTCCGACGAAGGGTCTAGTAAATGGAGCGTGGCGAAGCTATCAAAATAGGCTGTTAATCTCTCGTAGCAAATTAGGAAGTTGATCTTGCCAATCCGGGTTCTTTTGCTCAATCAAGGTAATCTTCTTCAATCGTGTCCAACCCTTTATCTGTTTCTCTCGAACATACGCCGCGTCTTCGCTTTCACAGACCTCATAGTACACGAGCTTCGTGCATCGATACTTGGTAGTGAAGCGACCTCCCTCGCCATCAATGTGCATCTGAACTCGATCAGGCAGTACGGTACTCATACCGACGTACAACGTGGAGTGAGAAACGTTTGTCATGATGTAAATACCAGGGAGCATAATTGCGAGCTTCGCCACACACCATTTACTAGACCCTTCCTTACGTCAGGGTCTTAAGCGACACCAATCGACTGGACTATAGAGCCCCGAGCTCCTGCAACGCTCGTCGAAAATCTGCGATTGCTCCAGTGCCCTCTCGACGCGTGAGCTCTCGCATTGGCTCGTGAGCAAGACGATTGCGGAGTCCATGCGCCCAGCGAACCTTTTTGAGATTACGATACTTATGAATAGCAAAATTCAAACGATCGTTCAAAGATCGACCCGGAAACATCTTGGCTTGCAAAGCCATGTCGAGCACGGCATCGGCCTTAATGATTGCCATACGCAAGTGCGTTTCATCACCATCGGCAACGTGTTGCTCAACCTCTGTCCAAGCCTCAAGGATGCGTTGGCGCGACTTGTCACCAAACTGCATTTTACGCACAACGCGACGGGCCAGGAAGACCGTCGCGAAGGCAGCGAGAACAAAAATGAGACCGATGATAATCGATGGCAGCGCACTGAAGAACATTTCGGTGAGCTTGTCGATGATGTCCATGTTTAAGCTTGAGGAACCTTGGTGTGCCAATCTGTCAGTGTTTGGTAAGCAGCAGCGGCCTTATACATCGTCATCTCATCAAAAGGCTTAGCTTGAAGTTGGAGACCAACCGGGAGATCGTTCGCGAATCCACATGGGATCGAAATGCCCGGGAGACCGGCGATGTTGGCAGGTGTCGTGAAGACATCGGCCAAATACATCGCGATTGGATCGTCGAACTTTTCACCGAGCTTCCAAGCCGTGCCAGGCGTAGTCGGGCTAATGATAACATCAACTTGCTTAAAAGCTTCATCGAATTCTTTACGTAGCGCGTTACGAACCGCCAAAGACTTCTTGTAAAAGGCATCGTAATATCCCGCTGACAAAATAAATGAGCCAAGCATGATACGGCGCTTCACTTCGAGACCAAAACCTTCACTGCGAGCAGTAAGATACGAGTCTTCGAGTGCCCCCGGTGCTCGTGTTCCGTAACGCATACCGTCGAAACGAGCGAGGTTGCTGCTCGCCTCTGCAGGCTGAATAATGTAATAGGTCGGCAAGGCGTAAGGCGATAACGGCAAAGAGATGTCAATAATTTCAGCACCGTTTGCTCTAAAAACCTCAATCGCCTCCTCAACCCGAGCTCGTACTTCCGGATCCATGCCGTCGATGAAATATTCTTTTGGTACACCAACACGGAGTCCCTTCATCGAAGGCTCGAGTAACTCGGCCACCGGCTTGCTGTCGAGCTCGACCGAAGTAGCATCGTGCTCATCGCGACCTTCAATGACTTCCATGACCAACATGGCATCTTCAACAGTGTGAGCAAATGGACCAACCTGATCGAGACTCGAGGCGAGAGCGACAATGCCGTAACGTGAGACGCGGCCATACGTCGGCTTCAAACCGACAATGCCACATAACGCAGCTGGCTGGCGGATTGAACCACCAGTATCGGAACCAAGAGCAGCAGCCACAAAACCAGCGGCCACGGCAGCACACGATCCGCCAGACGATCCGCCGGGGACTCTCGATGTATCCCACGGGTTGCGTGTTTTCTGAAAAGCCGAAGTCTCAGTAGATGAGCCCATGGCAAACTCGTCCATGTTGGTGCGACCGACGATGATTGCGCCAGCCTCTTCCAGACGAGCCACGACAGTGGCCGAATACGCAGAAGTATAGTCTTGGAGAATTTTCGAACCCGCACTCGCCTTCTCCCCCATCAACAACATGTTGTCTTTAATTGCTACTGGAACACCAGCCAAACGCGGCAAGACATCTCCACGAACTTTCATGGCGTCGATCTCACGGGCTTTCTCAAGAGCTCGAGTATGAAAGACTTCAAGAAAGGCGCCGATCTCTGCGTCCTCAGCGTCAATCCGCGCTAATGAGTTCTTTACGATCTCTTCGGCGGTGACCGTGCCCTCGGCAACGGCGTCGCGGATTGCTTTAACTGTTAAAAGTTCGGACATACCAATTAATTGAAAATTCCAGGAACCTCAAGAGCATCACCGGCGCTTTTTGGAAAAGCAGCCACGGCAGCGTCACGTTCAGCCTGCGCCGTCGAAGGCACGTCCGAACGGAAAACGTTCGTCGCGTCTGTCAGATAAGCCTTGGGATCGATACCGGAAGTATCGACCTCCTGAAGTTTGGCGATATAGTCGACAATTGAGGGCAACTGTCGGCCCAGGGTCTCCTTTTCGGAGTCGGTCAAACGAAGTTTTGCTAGTTTGGCAATGTGGTCCAAATTTATATCCATATATTTACTCGGGAGAAACTCGCCACCCTGAGTTCGACGAAGGGTTAGGTCGGTCCACATTATAGTGGGAGGCTACTAATCCTTCGACCTTCGTCTCAGGATGGCCAAACGATCGACACTAATGTACTGATTTCTGTTAAAAAAATCAAATAGTCTCAACTTGATGCTTAATTAAGAAAGTTCTGTTCGCAACACATCGGAAATAGTGTTTTTAAAAGTTGTATTTGTTTTAATATTTTCGGCATCAAGAGTGCCATTCATATATTCGACATATTCAAGACGAACCAGTAGATATATTATTTCGAGAAGATTGCCTCCCATTTCTTCGTAAAAATTAAAATCTTGCAAATCTCCAAGTAATTTTTTAGCTGGCTCTCCTGGGCGATCAGCTAATGTCATTTTCAATAGTTCAAAATCATTCAAATTTGGATAATGATTTTTGTATGCTTTATAACTTCGAGTCATAACCTTAGTTATCCCTCGAGCAAATCGTTTTTCTCCCCATTCAAATAATCCCATAAAGTTTAGTCTTTATTCAAATCTTAAAAGGCCTGTGCTCTTTTCGCCATCATCGGCCTTAAAGATACCCTCAGTCATACACGAACCTTCCTATGAGCATCCACGTTAAAATTATTTTCGCCATAGTCACTTATTATTGTCAGCCGACCTAATCCTTAGACATTCGCCTCAGGATGGTTAGTCCGCAAGCATCTTTAGGAACTCGCCCTCTGACAAAATCTTTACGCCGAGCTCCTTAGCTTTATCCGCTTTTGAGCCCGGATTCTCCCCCACCACCACGAAATCGGTCTTTTTACTGACCGAATCTGAGACGTTGCCGCCGAGGAGTCGGATCTTCTCCTTAGCCTCTTCACGGCCAATGCCTGCGAGTGTACCGGTAACAACAAAACGCTTATTATCGAGAATTCGCTTCACGGCCTTGGCTTTTTTGATATTTACGTCGACCTCTGCAAAATCTTTAAGCATCTTTTTACCGTGCTCGCTCTGAAAGAACTCGTGAATAGAGTCGGCCACCGTCTCGCCGATATCTGGAACATTGAGAAGCTCGTCTCTCGTCGCAGCAACCAAGTTGTCGATCGATCCAAACGACAAAGCCAACGAGAAAGCGGTCTCGGCACCAACGTGTCGAATGCCAAGTGAGACGATGAAGGGAGCGAGCTCGATGTCCTTACGAGTTTGGATCTGATCGTAGAGTTTATTCGCCGAGACTTCCGCAAAGCCTTCGATCCCCAAAAAGTCTGCCGCTTGTAAGCGGAAAATATCTGGCGGAGTTTTAGCCAGGCCGGCGTTCAGTAATTTTTCCACGATCTTGTCGCCTAGTCCGTCGATACCAAAAGCTCGAGCAGCGTACAAGACTTTCTCCCGTTCCATGGCGTAACAATTCTTATTGGTACAAACATAAGCGACCTCGCCTGCTCGTCGTTCAACTGGCGAGTCACA
>JBBUCB010000011.1:0-8405 GCA_038058005.1 Patescibacteria group bacterium
TCGGAGCTTGTTTATCGTGCAAAGACGATATTCGTCCGTTAGCTTTCCGTTGGCATGAGGGCAAAGGGGGATTGGTGTGTACAAACTGTGTACTTGAAAAGCCGCAAGAATGGTTTGCGGCCCGTACCATGGATGAGGAGATTGTGACGCTTTTACGTTTTGCCCGAGATGCTCAGTACACCGATCTTTTGCGGCCATCGCTTAAGGCAGATCATGTGGGTGCGTTTGCGGCGTGTGTACATGACCTTATGCGTTTTCATGTACCGGGTTACGTGGACGAGACACCGTTTTGGCATACCACTATCGTGACTTGAGGAAATTAGTCATTAGGAATTAGCAGAAATTAGAGGATAGAATTTAGGGTTTGTCAGAGCGGTCTAATATCTTAGTTCTAAACTCTGCTAATTCCTAATGACTAATCTCTGGGTGGTTAACTTTATTGAAATGACAAACCCGGCTCTACGTGAGACGGGTTGTCTCGGCAGTAGCCGGGTGAGGTCAGTTCTGGTGGATGGGGCTGCTGGCGTAGGTGTAGCCGATGCCCGAACCGGCCTTCCAGAAGTAGACGGCCTCGTACTTGTTCTCGATGATCAGCCAGTCGGTCTCTCGACCATACTGGAAACGCCGCAGGGTGGTCAGGAGCAGACTACGGTCAGGCGGGGTCCGGATGATCTGATCCTCGCGCCCCTGCGTGGGCTGGAAGTTCGGGATCTGCGGGGGCTGGGGCCACCTCACTCCGGAGGGGGTCTCGATGCTCACCGGATCACCCAGGAGTCCGAACACGAAGGTGATTTCGCCGAAGCGAACCTTCGACCCCTGGACGAGTCCGTCGCGGACCGTGCTGAACATGTCGTCCATGTGCTGATGCCACTGTTCGGACGAGATCGTGCTGGGGATGATGGAGGGGACGACTGCAAGCGCACTCACTGTTGCTCCATGGCTGTTTGGGGTGTAATAAAAACGTAGCTTATATAAGCCGTTTTGTCAAGCTTAGAGCCTAATAATTTGCCTATAATAAGCTAAATAAGTTATGCTCTTTCAAGAGCAATGAGGCGGCTGACACCGCTGAGCTGAGGGTAGAACGCCATAACGGCTAGTAGACCCCTCCGGGAACGCCCGTAATCGCGTTTTAAGAGGTTTCGCCGAGGCGGCGAGACGAAGTAAGGTGGCACCGCGAGAAGATCGCCCTTACCCGACATAATTCTTTGCCGAATTGTGTTGTGAGGGCGATTTTTTAGTCCTCACACACGCCTCAATTTTATGCAGCGTTTATTGACCTCAGAAATCGTCTCCAAAGTCGGAGAAACTGTTACGGTGGCTGGCTGGATCCACGCTCGTCGCGACATGGGTAAAGTAGCCTTCTTCGATCTTCGTGATCGTGAAGGTTTGCTTCAGATCGTGGCCGTGCCTTCGGAGTTAGGAGAGTTTGCTGAGATTGCTAATAAAATCCGTTCAGAGTGGGTGGTTGAGATTGAGGGTATCGTCCAGGCCCGCGGCCCGAAGCAGGTCAACGACAAGTTGAAGACCGGCACGGTTGAGCTCTTAGCAAAGTCAGTTAAGGTTTTAAATGAGTCCAAGACGCCACCGTTTGAGATCGATAAGGATACTCGACCAGTGAATGAGGAAGCTCGTTTGACCTACCGTTATCTCGATCTCCGTTCAGAGCGAATGCAGAAGAACCTGCGTACACGTTCTGCCATGTTCCAGGATATGCGTCAGTACTTGGGTAACGAAGGTTTTATTGAAGTCGAAACTCCAATTCTCACGAAGGGTACTCCTGAGGGAGCACGCGAGTTCATCGTGCCATCACGTTTGCACGCCAAGAATTTCTACGTGCTACCCCAGTCGCCCCAGCAATTTAAGCAATTGCTGATGGTGTCGGGTGTTGAGCGTTACTTCCAGTTTGCCAAGTGTTTCCGCGATGAAGATCAACGCGGCGATCGTCAGCCGGAATTCACTCAGCTCGACCTTGAGATGAGTTTCGTCGAGCGCGAGCATGTGATGGCGCTGATCGAGAACATGTTGATCGAGATGGTGAAGAAATATCGTCCTGACGCTAAGATGCAGCAAGTTCCGTTCCCGCACATGTCGTACAAGGAGGCCATGGAAAAGTACGGCACAGATCGCCCGGATGTTCGTGTCGACAAGAACGATCCAAACGAGTTCGCTTTCCTCTGGGTTGTCGATTTCCCATTCTTCGAGAAGACCGAGGACGGCGGTTGGACCTTCACGCACAATCCCTTCTCGGCAGCTTTGCCTGAGTGGCGCGATAAACTCATGAACAAGGAGGACATCGCGAATATCATCACGAGTCAGTACGACATCGTGTTAAACGGTTTCGAAATCGGCGGAGGCTCGATTCGCAACCATCGTCCAGAAGCACTGCGATCCGTGTTCGAGATCATGGGCTTCACCACTGAGCAAATCGATGAACAGTTTGGCCACATGCTCCAAGCTTTCGAGTTCGGAGCTCCGCCACATGGCGGTATCGCGCTTGGTATCGACCGCGTGCTCGCGCTCTTCCAGGGCGAAGCCAACATTCGTGAGGTTATGGCTTTTCCGAAGGACGGTAACGCCCGCGACCATATGATGGGTGCGCCATCGCCCCTGCCTGAGAAGGCACTCAAGGAAGCCAATATCAAATTAGCTTAAGAAAAGGCCCAGGAATCAGTCCTGGGCTTTTCATTTGTTAATTCCTTCCAACGTTGACGTTTGGGGGCATTTTTGCTAATCTACGCTGTCGCTTGAAAACGACCGTCAACTCGGTGCGAGAGCACCAAAGGAGGATTGATGAGGCAGACGTGGGAAGATTACGAGAACGCTCCCGGTCCGTTGGCCCTGGCTCTCAAGGTGGTCGTCCTGATGTTCGTCCTCACGGCCGTGATCGGCGGTGGGGCGTACGTCTTCGGCTGGTTCGGCCAGACCGCCAACGTGGCCAAGGAGGAGTTCGGCCCCCGGGCCGCGCTCGAGAAGTACGAGTGGTTCAAGGACGCGGCGGCCCAGCTCGAGAAGAAGCAGGCCGACGTGACCGTGTACCAGGGGCGGCTCGACCAGATGGCGGCCGACTACGCCGGCAAGACGCGCGACGACTGGCCGCGCGAGGACCGGCAGCAGTACAACACCTGGGCCTCGGAGGTGGCGGGCGTGAAGGCCAGCTACAACCAGCTGGCCGCCGAGTACAACGCCAACATGGCCAAGGTCAACTGGCAGTTCGCCGAGGTCGGCGACCTGCCCCCGGGGGCCGAAACGCCCCTTCCACGCGAGTTCAAGCCCTACATGGGTGAGTGAGGTACACGTCATGAGTCTCCGACTGGGAATGTTCCTGCGCTGCTTCCTGGCGCTGGCTGCGATCATCTGCATCCTGCTCATTCTTCCGGCCTGTGCCGGTGGTCCGTACCCTGCTCCGGTATCGGCTTCCGGTGTCAGCATCACCCACGTCAAGGTGCCGGTCGGGTCGGACGGCTTGACCGCCGAGCAGCGGAATATTCGTGATCGTCTCGTCCTCGACAACACGCCGGGGTCCATCAAGCACCTGTACATCATCTCGCTCGAGAGCGGAGATGTGCTCCTCTACTCGACCGTGCGCGTCAAGGTGACGAGCAGTGGCAAGCGCCTGTCTCCCACGACGGTGGGGGTCACGGACGGCCAGTACGTGAGCGCCGGTCACATGGGTGTTCCGGTGGGGATCGGGCAGAACACGTACTTCACCGGCGAGGTCCTGCAGGACGATGGCACGTACGGCTCGTCGGCCGAGTACATCTACTGGTTCGACGTGCGTGGTGCCTACCACCAGCAGTACGTCACGGGCGGCATGATGCTGCACGTGAGCGACCAGCCGATCGCGTTCCCCAAGATCATCGTCAACCTGGAGCTGATCGCCGAGAAGTAGGCGACAGCAGTTCTCGGTTCAGGCCAGTCCCCTCGGACTGGCCTTCGTGTTTTTAAAAAGCCTTTCCATGCTAGTCGGGAAGGCTTTTTCTGTTACAATACGGGCATTATGCAGTTTGCTGTTGCTCAAGAAGCTTTCTCTGGTCCTTTGGGGCTACTCTTGGAGCTCATCGAGAAACAGGAGCTGGAAATTACCAAGGTTTCCTTGGCTAAGGTTGCTGAAGAATACTTGCTGCACCTAGAGGCTCACGAAGTTCCAGGCGATGAGCTAGCCGATTTTTTACTGGTGGCTTCTCGGCTTATCTATTTGAAGAGTAGAGAACTCATGCCGTATCTTCGGCTCGACGAAGAGGAGGATAGTGCCGATAAACTTCAGGATCAGCTCCGTCTGTACCGCGAGTACGCGGCAGCAGCTCGAGAGCTCGAAGAACGATATTTGAAGACTCGAATGTTTACCCGGCCTTTTGTAAAAACAAAGCAGGTCCAGCAAGTGGCTTTTGTACCTGCTACCAATGTGACAGCTGAGGGCATGCGAGAGCTGTATCAATCGATCTTAAAGCGACTTCAACCTTTCTTTGCCCTTCAGGAGGCGAGCATGGAACGCACGAAGTCGGTTGAGGAGAGGCTTGAGGAGCTCACCGAGGCTTTGCGAAGTAAGGCGGCCATGTCGTTCAAAGAAGTCATTCACGGGGCGCAGTCAAAGATGGAGGTCGTAGTGAGTTTTTTGGCCCTGCTTGAGCTCTTGAGGCGGCGAGCTGTGCACGCGGAGCAGCTGGGGGCGTTTAGCGATATTCAGTTAAAGCGCATTGTATGAGTGAAATGACAGCCTCCCCTAACCCCTCCATGGCTGGAGGGGGAAGCAATATGCAAAATGTAATAGCGAATGTTGAGGCTTGTTTGTTTGTGGCTACGAAGCCGGTGGCTCTTAAGGAGCTCGTAAAGGCTACGGGCGTGAGCGAGGCCGAGGTATCCGCGGCCATTGCTGAGCTGACTCAGCTGCGTAATGTTGAGTCCTCGGGTATACACATCATTTCTCTTGATGGCACGGTACAGCTCGTTTCGAGTCCGGCTTGTTCGGAAACTGTCGGTAGAATTGCTAAGGACGAGTTGGCGCCCGAGCTTACTCGACCGTCGCTTGAAGCTTTAACGATCATCGCGTATCGCGGTCCAGTGACGAAACCTGAGATTGAGGCTATTCGTGGTGTAAACTGTAGTTTGATTTTGCGGAACTTGCTCATGCGCGGGTTGATTGAGGAAAAGGACGATGCTAAACGTATGCAGGCTGTGTATACGCTTTCTGCCGACGCCTTGCGCTTCCTTGGCTTGCATGCAAAAGAGGAGTTACCCGACTATACGACGCTCCACGCCAACGCTCATATCGACAAACTCTTAGTCGCAGTTATGACATCTTCCTCCGTGGGGGAGGGGATGGCTGAAACCCCCTAAGGAGCTATGATCACGAAGGCTTTATCCCATCTCCTGTTTGCTGTCAGCATCGTGAATTTTTTTCCGATTGACGGAGCGGTTTTGGAGTGGCAAGCCACGTCGGTCGCGACCGACGTGGCAAGCAGTGCAACCCCTGATAATGTCGTCTCGAGTTTGGTGTATGGGACAACGGCCAGGTTGCCTATGGCTGAAGACAAGATTCCTCAGCCTCCCAAGAAAATCGATCTGCAGTCCTTTGGAGTTGTCACCTCGGCTCAGAGCGCTATCGTGATCGATGCCGCCAGCGGCGTTCCGTTGTTTTCAAAAAATCCCAATGAGATTAGATCGATCGGAAGCATTTCAAAACTCATGGCCGCTTTGGTATTTTTAGAAACTGATCCAAATTTGAACGAGTACGTTACGGTTACTCCTGACGATTTCGCCGGTACAGGACGAGTGTATTTGTATTACAACGATGCCGTCTTGCTTGAAGATGTGCTTGGCGCTGCGATGGTTGGATCGGATAACACGGCTACCTTAGCTCTCGTGCGTCTATCTGGTCTTTCGACCGAGGATTTTGTGGCCCGCATGAACATGAAGGCTATTGAAATGGGGATGCTTGATAGTCGTTTTGAGGATCCAAGCGGGCTATCGGTGCATAACGTCTCAACGGTTGGGGAGTTGTCGGTACTTTTAGCAGAGGCAAAGCGGCATCCGGAATTGGCCCAGTTTATGACCGATTCATCTCTCACCGTCCAGCAGGCCAGTGGGCGCGTAGCTTCAATTCCGTCCACGAACTTATTGCTGACTTCGGCTTTGAACGCAGGTGAATATCAGGTTACAGCTGGAAAGACCGGTTACATCCCTCAGGCAGGGTACTGCCTGGCTACGGCGATCGAGCACGAGGGCAATGAGGTGTACATTATTGTCTTGGGAGCTGATGAAATTGAAGCCCGTTTTGAAGATGCTATCGATTTGGCCGGTTGGGCCTTCCAGACTTTTGAATGGCCCACGCTATGACGGAAGCCATCATCCAGGCACTAGAAGGAGTACCGGCCTGGTTGCGGGTAATTTTGTTGTCAGCCATTCCGATCACTGAATACCAATTGTCCATACCCCTCGGCATTCATGAATACCATTTTCACCCAGCTGTCGCTTTGGCACTTTCGGCGCTGGGGGCGACGTTAATTTTCTTCCCTGTTTATTGGGGACTCGAGACACTTCACACTTTAGTTGAGCGATACTTGCCTCGTTTGCTCCGACCACTCGACATCGTTGTCGCTCGAGCTGAAAATAAACTCAAAGACCGCTACAGTAAATACGGAGCCTTTGCCTTATTTCTCTTCCTCATGATTCCGTTTCCGTTTACCGGAGTCTGGACGGCTTCGCTGGCAGCTGTGGCTTTAAAAATTCCTTTCAAGCAGGCAGCACTCGGTATTTTGTCGGGTATGGTGAGTGGCGCGACCATCGTTACACTTTTGAGTTTGGCAGGTGGAGCTGTTTTGTAGCTTTTCAGCCTTCGGCTGACGTCCCCTCCCCGGGGAGGGGTTACTTTCTTTCCGGGAAAGAAAGTAACCAAAGAAACCTTTTTCACTCCCGCCTATCGGTCTGTCGAGGTTGAAGTTCGTCGTCGTTCCGGGCAAAACAAAACCCAGTCGATACATTATTTCCTAAGTGAGAAACACTTTAGGGTATCGACTGGGATTGTTTTGCTATTCCTTCACTACCGCCGAACTTCCTTAACTGGCGTCCTCGACAGACCTACGGCGGGAACGCGAACCACCGCTTACCGCCGCGCAAAGCAGAACTATCCAACCTCGACCCTAGTGCCACCCTGAGTTTGACGACCTGTCCTGACCCCGAGCGGAGACGAGGGGGAAGGAAGGGTTAGTAGACCGGCGGCTTTTCAGATTCGGGCCCTAACCATTTCAAAGCTTGTCCTGAGCGAAGGAGATGAGTAAGGGGAGTCCTGCGGGCCGAAAAGCTATTTAGTACAAAAAGCAGACAACGGCTACGACGAAAAGGGCCTGTACGGCTAGCGAGTAACGGAGTTTGGTGTCACCGTGTTTGCGGCAGAAGAAATCGTGGAAGTAGAAGTGGAGGCGAGTGTGCTTGCGGCCGGGGAGAGATTTTACGAGGTCGTTTATGCCCACTAATAGGTCCGGTAGGATGCTGCCAAAAATACTTGCGATATATACCGAGCTGCGGGTGACGTCGTCGGGCAGGAAGGTTCCGAGAATATTGAGCAACGTAATGCCGAGCGCGATATCGACAATAACGAAGACGTGAGACATGCGCTCATTCGTCTTGTTGACGAGGTTATTGCTGTCACGCATGTGCATGTCCCCGTGGGGGATCATATCCACCAAATAATGGGAAGCGACACCCAGCACGAAACCGAGGATGGGGTTGCCTACCGCAGTACCGATCAGGACTCCGATGGCGGTGTGAGTGGCGGTGGTCATATTTCGCACGTATTTTAACAGAAATTCGTGTTCAGAGCGACTCTTGATCTTTATCTACTTTTTTGTTATAGTTTTGCGGCATTTTGGCTGGGTAGCTCAGTTGGTAGAGCACAGGACTCATAAGCCTGTTGTCGCGGGTTCGATCCCCGCCCCAGCTACCATAGAGAACCTCATAAAATAGCCGGATACTTTGTTGCGGGTCCCGTCAGACTTCGTCAACGTAGGGTTACCTACGTCTCCTCGTCTGCCACCCGCGCCTCGTCTCCGACGATTTTATGAGGTTCTCTTTGTATATACGAGCTTGACCAACTCTTGAAAAACATGTATTATCCCGCTACAAATCTATCGCGGGGTAGAGCAGCCAGGCAGCTCGTCGGGCTCATAACCCGAAGGTCGTCGGTTCAAATCCGACCCCCGCAACCAAAAAATCCCACCCTTGAGGTGGGATTTTTTGTCCTGAGAGACGACCTTGCCATGCCAGGCTATCGGCCGGGGTCGAAGGACCTCCGGCAAGGGGCTTTTGTTTTGTTGCCAAATAGACGAGAATTTGTTATATTACTGCCCGTCATCGAGCCGCGGTGGCGGAATGGTATACGCGACGGACTCAAAATCCGTTTCTCGCAAGGG
>JBBUCB010000012.1:0-5740 GCA_038058005.1 Patescibacteria group bacterium
GAGGCGGCGTGTTGGTAGGTGGGGATTATTACCGAGATAAGAGGTTTCATACAGTAGACCACCCTGAGTGACGACGAAGGGTTAGGTCCCGAGGCTGAAAAGCCGCCGGTCTACTAATCCTTCCGAAGCCTGTCCTGAGCGAAGGCGAAGGATCAGGATGGTTTAAATCATAGAAGCTCGCGTAATTTGTACATCTGCTGCTCACGGTTAAACTCACGTTCGACCCACATGCGGCCGCGACTGCCAAACTTACTCTGAGTTGCAGGATCTTTCAACCGATTGATTGCTCCTACAAGCTCGTTGATCGAATCGCCAATCAACAATCCCCCTTCCCCGTCACGAATAGCTTCGTCCACGCCGGGATGACGAGTGGCGATGACCGGCAGGCCGAAAAGCTGGGCTTCAAGGTAGACGATGCCAAAACCTTCGCGATCAGTCTCGGTCTTTGTGGTCGGCATAACAAAAATATCTGCGTCGCGATAGATGTCGGGGAGTTGCTCGTCGCTAACATCAGTATCGATGCGAACACGATCTTCAAGACCATGCTCGGCGATTACTGACTCGATGGCACCGAGCATTGGCCCGTCGCCAACGATGTGATAGGTGGCGTCGGGAATCAACTTCAGGGCTTCGAGTATTTTCAAGTGACCCTTGCGTTCAACCAAGCGGGCCACGGTAAGTAATCGCAACGGCTGCTGGCTCGTCTTTTTCGATGAGGTAAACATCGGTGTAACTGATCGCGACACGCCCAGAGCGAGCTCGCCGAGCTTCTGTAAATTCACTTTTTCGCCAGGCTTTCTAGGTACTTTAGCGGCCTCAATGAAACGATCTTCGAGCATTGGATAGACTACCAAGGGCGTACGGTCGAACTGCACGAAATCACGCACTTCGCTTGCCAGCGCTTCAGAATTAGTCACGATACGATCGGCCGAACCCAAAACCTGCTTAACGAGCTGACGCTTCCATGAATTACGACGAGCCAGATCGAAATCCAAACCGTGAAGAAAAACCACGTAAGGTTTTTTTGTAATTTTCTTAACGATCATGGCCGCAGTCCCGATCGGTAGAACATGGTGCGTCCAAATAGCATCGAACGATCGTGACGACCAAAGTAAATGCAAAACGAGATTGCCAAGCTTCTGCTTCTTACCTAACTGCAAAACACTTACCTGATCAGGATAAGTTTTTTGTATGGCTCCAATGTACCGTGCTACCCCTCCCCTAGCCGGTGGAAAATCAATTGTCGGCAACAGGATCTTTGGCATATTTTGGCCGACGAATAAGGTTGCGAGCCTCACGCAGGTGAGCAACTGTCAGAGTCTTGGTGGCAAATGACAGGCCAATGAAGACCAGAGCACCCACCGGAATGGTGAACATCCAGTAAACGTAACCCTTAAGCACAACAACCACAATGGCCATGGCCGCGCCAGCCGCAAAGAAGCCACCAGTCTCTCTCACCAGGTCACCAAGGCGAGCTCCAGTAATTTTCATGACGGCCAGCCAGCCACCTCCGAAGAGAAACACAAAGGTAAACAAGGCGGCGATGGCCGCGCCCATGATGCCATATTGCGGCACGAGAATCAGGTTGCCGGTGACGTTAATGACCATGGCTCCACCCATCAAACCTGTCTTAACCGCCTGTCGTCCGGTGGCGTTCAGCAGTGACCCAACAGGAAAATCGAGGAAGATAAACAGCAGAACAAAAATTAAAACGCCAAGTACTGGACCGGACTCGACATACTCGATCCCATAAAAGAAGTCGATAATTTCAGGAGCCAAAGCAAAAATGCCAAACACAATCGGCGCTGCCAGCATGGATAAATACCACTCGGCCTTCAGTAACGTCTTATTGAGCTCGGTGGGATTGTCTGCAAGCGAGCTCATGGCCGGATAGAGCGCACCCACGAAGGCCAGCGGGAGAAATTGGAAGGCGTACGTAAATTTATAAGCCACCGCGTAAATTCCCACAGCGCCCTTGCCTAAAAATTCCTCAATCGTGAATGAGTCAATGTATGAATACACTTTCACAAACACGGCTGCCAGGAAAAACATGAAGCTCATACGCAACATCGGCAGAGCTTGGCTCCAGGACGGTTGCAAAGCCCCTACCCCAAGATGACGAACGACCTGGAAGATCGAGAACAGCATGTTCCAGCCACTGCCGACAATCAGAGCGATCACCAAAAGTCTCAGATCCGTCGAGCCGCTGAACAGCGCGATGACACCCACGATGGTTGTAAACGTTTGACCAATAAAAATACCGAGTGACTCAAACTTGAGCTTATGCAACCCGCGCATCACGCCGTACATTGAGACCGAAATGGTGTCGAGCAACATGACCACGATCGCCAGCTGAACCAGGCCCGTGGTCTCAGCATCGAAGCCTCGCCAGGCCGTCAAACCAAGCGCTAGGAAAATGGTGATCGGCATGGTGATGAGCTTGATACCAATCACGTTCCGGATCAGTTCTTTGGCTTTCTCTGGCCCCTTGGCAACCTCACGGATGGTCACTGAAGTTAAACCGACATCGTCCAAAACGCCAATAGTGGTGACCATGGCGAGAGCAATAAAATATGACCCCGTGGCCTCATCCCCAATTGTTCTCGCGATCAGCGCGAAATACAGGAACGCGATTAGCTTCTGTCCAATCGAAGCCGCCGTTAACATGAGGGTATTTCTGGCGAGTTGTGACATGGACCTAGAATACGCGAAAACTAGAGAAAATAAAAGAGCGCGCCCGAGCTGTGGCAGATGTGTCAGGCGACACTCTTTTACCACCCTCTGGGTGCGCTGCATTAGGTCTCCACGACGGCCAGGTACTGGTCCGCGGTAACCCGATCGAGACACACGGCCTCGTAGAAGTGCTCGTGATGGATGAGGATGTAGATCTTCTGCTCGTCGCCCACGATCATGATCTTGCACGCCTGCGTGAGCTCTTCCTCGATGACCTCAGGTGCGAGGGTCGAGTAGTCACGAGTGTCGGGAACCTCTGGCACTCGAGGCTCGTACTCATCATCCGGGGGCAACTGCACCGAGTCTTCCATGACCTTGTTGTGGACCCTGTCGATCAGGTAACGGTTGTGTTCCCGCGTGGCCGGATTCCAGATCTGCAGCGACGAAGTCGCCGCTCCACCCTCACGATCGATCTGGAGACGAAACCGCACGTCTTCCTTGAGCTTGTACCAGCTCATGCACGTCACGTTGGTGACGTAGCCTTCTTCGTCCGATCGAACTCGTTGCGTTTGCTCGGCACGCTTCATGGCGCATCCTCCCGTTCAAGTGGACGCAGTAGGTTACCATTCTCTTGTGTTTCTGTCAAAAGAAAACCCTCGACGTTGTCGAGGGTTTTCTTCCATTGTGGATCGCGACGGTCACTATCGTTTCCTCCATTGAGGACTGCGGCGAGCGCCGTGCTTACCCGGCTTCTTGCGTTCCTTCTTGCGCTGGTCGCGAGTGACTAAGCCGGCGGCCTTGAGGGCTGGGCGGTAGTTCTCGTCGAGGAGCATGAGGGCTCGGGCGATACCGAGGCTGGTAGCGTCGGCTTGGCCAGTCATACCACCGCCTGAGGCTTTGACGGTAATGTTTACCGATTCAGTCTTGCCTACCTCTTTGAGGGGGCGAGAAACAACGCGGCGGAGTTCGCCGGTCTTAAAGTAGTCCTCGATTGGCTTACCGTTCACGGTGATCGTACCGTTACCACCAGCGGTCACACGAACCTGGGCGGTAGACGTCTTGCGACGACCGAGAGCTTGGAAATATTTGTCTGCCATAGATTAGGAGGTGATGGTCAAGCGGAGCAAACGAGCGGTGCGGTGCTTGGTCTTTGGCAACATGCGGGAGACAGCACGGCGCAGCACGTCAGTTGGATCTTTTTCCCAAACCTGAGCCATGGTCTTAGTCTTCAAACCACCCGGGTGGTTGGAGTGCGAGTGATAGACCTTCTGATCCATCTTGTGGCCAGTAACTTTGATACCGCCGGCATTGGTGACCACGACGAAATCGCCGGCATCAATGTTGGATTGGTAGCCAACGTTGGTTTTGCCCATGAGATGCATGGCAATATCCGAAGCCAGACGTCCGAGGATTTTCCCCGAAGCATCGACGGTGTAGGTTTTACGTTCAGTTTTCATAATTTTCTGTAGAGACAGGATTCATCCTGTCTTATACAAGTTCGATCAGCACGGTTTCAGCAGCGTCACCTTGGCGCTGACCAAGCTTGGTCATGCGGGTGTAGCCACCGTTGCGGCTCTGGTAGCGAGGTCCAATAACCTCGAAGAGCTTATTAACCGTCTGGTCAGTAGTAAAGTAACCAAGCAACTCACGGCGAGCGGCCAAGGTATTCTTTTTTGCCGTGGTGATCAACTTCTCGATCACTGGACGAGCCACTTTGGCACGACCCATGCTGGTTTCAATTTTCTCGTACGTAAAGAGAGCGGTGGCAAGATCGCGCAGAAGCGCCTTGCGAGCCGAGGTCTTTCGTCCAAGAGTTTTCTTATTCTTACGGTGACGCATAAATTACTATTTGTCCTCCTCCTTAACCTCCTCCGAGGCGCGAACGATTTGTTCGGTGAGGGAAGCATGCTGGAGCTGTCCCTGAACCCACGTGAAGTGGTTCAACAGAATCTTAGTACCCTGCTCGACTGCTTCCTGTGGGGTGATTGAGCCATCAGTGACGATGGTCATGAGCAGCTTGTCGTAGTTGGTAATTTCTCCGACGCGGGTGTTCTCAACCTTGAGTCCAACCGTGCGTACAGGTGAAAACATGGCGTCGATGGCGATAACTCCAATTTCCGTGGGCGCCTCTTCACGCTCTTCCGTTGGCAAGAAGCCACGGCCACGTGACACGGTGATTTCCATGTCGAAGCTGGCAGACTTGTCAGTCACGGTAGCAATGACAAGTTCAGGGTTCACGATCTCGACATCAGCGTTAGCCTCAATGTCAGCAGCGGTGACCTCCCCTTCTTTCTTTACGGACAACTTGAGTACCACTGGCTCTTCGGTGTGGACCTTCATGCGCAACTTCTTCAAGTTGAGCATGATGTCGAGCACATCTTCCTTCACGCCGTTTAAGGCCGAGAATTCGTGCTGAGCACCTTTCACTTTCATGGCAGTAACTGCAGCGCCAGGCAAAGACGACAGAAGTACGCGGCGAAGTGCGTTGCCGATCGTTGTACCGTACCCATGATGAAGTGGCTCAATGGTGAGCAACATTTCATTTGGCTTTTCGCCAGGGGTGAAATACATCTTTGATGGTAAGAAGATTGACTCCATACGTCGTTTATTATGGCGCTTTAGCGCATCGAGTAGAACTCGACGATAAGTTTAGGATCGTAGACTTCCTTCAAGTCTTCGCCGTTTGGCATGCTCACGATCTTGCCCTTCGTGTCCTCCTCACGATGCAACCAGCTCGTAATCGTATGATTCTTCAAACGATCAGAGAGGTCATTAAAAAGTTTCTTAGCCTTTTTGTTGGGGCGTACCTCAATAATATCGCCAACTTTAACTTGGTACGACGGAATGTTCACCTTCACGCCGTTCACGTAGAACATAGCGTGGCTAACCATCTGGCGAGCCTGGGGACGGGTCTTGGCAAAACCGAGACGATACACAGTGTTATCGAGACGGGTTTCCAAAAGACGAGCCAAGTGCTCACCAGTGTTTCCAGACATGGAGGCAGCCTTCTTGAAGTAGTTACGGAACTGACGCTCCATAATACCGTACAAACGCTTAGCCTTTTGCT
>JBBUCB010000013.1:0-2924 GCA_038058005.1 Patescibacteria group bacterium
TACATTGAATGGCGCACAATTGATCTTGGTTTCATGCAGCTCCAAGTCTGGGGCTTGTTTGTGGGTCTAGGGTTTTTATTTGGAGCATCGATGGCTGCTTGGTTGGCAAAACGACGAGGGCAAGATCCAAAGATAGTTTATGATATTTTGCCGTGGTTAATTTTTGCCGGTATTATTGGTGGCCGACTTGGTCACGTATTTTTTTACGATTTTCCGTACTATCTCGACCACCCGCTTGAAGTTTTTGCGATCTGGCAGGGGGGCTCGTCGATATTTGGTGGCCTGATTGCTTGTTTAGCGATCGGCATTTGGTATCTGCGAAAGCGCAAGGTCGACGTCATGTTGTATGCGGATATTTTGGTCTTTGGATTGCCTTTCGGAAAATGGATCGGGCGCCTTGGCTGTTTTTTGATTCACGATCATCCTGGCACGGCCACTGATTTTATTCTTGGTGTGAAATATCCTGACGGTATCGTACGACATGACCATGGTTTGTATTTGTCACTGAATGCGTTCGTCATGGCGATTGTCTTTTTGATCTTGGCCCGCAAGCCGCGCCCGGTCGGTACCTATATTGCGATTTTCTGTATTTGGTACGGAGTCGTACGTTTTATCCTCGACTTCTATCGAGCGGCAGATGTGCGTTACTTTGGGCTGACGCCGGCGCAGTATTTATGCTTGGTTTTATTGGCGATTGGCGTGAGTACGACGATGTGGATAAGGCGAGGGCCTAAAAAAGCCTAAGCAGGTACACTTTGCTGGCTATGAATGAACAATCTCCCAACACTAAGGGTTTCTTTGATGGAAATCCTAAAATGCTTTTCGTCTTTGGTTTGGTTTCCGGTATCGCCCTCACCCTGATAGTTAATAACTTTTCGGGGATCGCGATCGCTGCGCCGAACAATAACGCTCGTGACCCCCTGGCTGTGGCCAAGCCAGATACTGCGGATACCGGCACCGCTCCAAGCGGACAGTTGGCTGCTGCTACCAACGAAGATCACGTCCGTGGCGATTTGAAGAAGGCCGAGGTCGTGATTATTGAGTACTCCGATTTTGAGTGTCCGTTCTGTAGTCGCCATCACCCCACCATGTTGCAGGTGGCTGAAGAATATGGTGATAAGGTGGCTTGGGTTTACCGCCACTTCCCGTTGTCGTTCCATCCGCAGGCAGAGCCAGCCGCACTTGCGAGTGAGTGTGCTGCTGAGCAGGATAAGTTCTGGGAGTACGCCGATGAATTGTTCTTGAATCAAGCCTTACTTGGAGACAGTTACCTTAAGTCTTTGGCTGGTGACCTTGGTCTGAATCAGAAAAAATTCGATGAATGTCTTGATTCCAAGAAATATCAAGCCGTAGTCGACGCCCAGACGGGTACTGGCGCTGCCGCAGGTGTTAATGGAACTCCAGCTACCTTCATCAACGGCCAGATGGTGTCCGGTGCTGTGCCATTTGCATCTTTGAAGACGATTATCGATGCTGAGCTCGCGAAGTAATTACTGATAACAGCTAGCAAAAACCCTGCTGGGAGGCAGGGTTTTTGCTTTAAATAGACGAACCCGCCCCTCGTTGGACCGTTGTGTCCGGTGAGGTGCGGGTTTTTGATCAGGGTTCGGCTGCTGGCGGATCGTCGGCAGTCGTTCTGGTCGAGAGGGCGATGTAGTACTCCGCGAGCCAACTCGAGAGGAAGTGGCTGCGGATCCTGAGTGCTGACAGCTCGTTGATTTCAGGCAGAGGGCTGCGATCCAGGAGGGATCGTCCCCGCTCCGCGTAGAAGTCATTTACCCTCGACTGAGCCACGATCTCCCGACCCTGCGCCTTCGAGGCGATGAGGTGGACGGTAGGCGTGCCAGGCACGGTGGTATCGTGCTGGCCAAAGATTCCGAACGGAGCCTTCGGGCCTGATTCGTGGACCAGCAGGAAGACAGCTCCATGCTTGATTTCGGGATGGGACACGGGACCCCTGCCGCACCTCTCTCGGTACATGGTTTTGAAGCAGAGGAAGTTCAAGGCCATGGGGCCGTTCCCGATCCAGACTCCCGGTCGGGCGCTCTTGAGCTCGTCGATCGGGCGCCAGGTGATGATTCGCGGCTGCTTGTCCACGTCGGCCGTGGCCAGGCGCTTGCGGAGCAGATGCATGGCATCCTCGTGCGAGTAGACCACGAAGGCCTTCGGTTCAGTGTCATCACCCTCCCAGCCGACGACGATCGCTTCCGATTCGTCAGTTTCCCACCGCATGGGTCCGTACGTCAGAATCTTCGGCGGATCACGGCAGAGCCGTCCGTTCAGATCGAAGTAGACACGTTCGTCGACGAGGCTTTTGTTGGACACGTGGCCTCCAGTGTTAGGCACAAACAGACTACCGCAAAGAGACAGGGAAATCAAAGCAGTTGGCCTGCTCTAGCCGGCAACAATAAAAACGGATCTCGTAAGATCCGTTTTTATTGGTCGGGCTAGTGGGACTTGAACCCACGGCCTCTTGCACCCCATGCAAGCGCGCTACCGCTGCGCCATAGCCCGGCGCTCGCTACCGTCGTGACTCTCGTTCGGACGACTCCCTCGGGAATCTCGGGATCGTCCTCACTTACGTCACGACGTCGCTCGCTTTGGCCATCCCCCTCCCCTTCACCTTCGTTCAGGGTCGGGGTCGGCCACGGTCATTTGCTCGCCTTGACCCCCTTACTTTGGTTCGGGGTCGACCATTGGCTCACGATCGGTTCGTGAAAACCCATTTAAACAGTTGGATACTAGGAGCCGCCCGAGTAAGGCCGAGGCGTATATAGATATACGGTGAGGCCGACGGAGGGCAGGCGACGACGTAGCCGGCTGTTTAAATGGGTTTTCTACTCTGGCGGAAGAGGAGAGATTCGAACTCTCGATACCTTTCGGTATACACGCTTTCCAAGCGTGCGCACTAGGCCACTATGCGA
>JBBUCB010000014.1:0-6523 GCA_038058005.1 Patescibacteria group bacterium
AATGTGAATAAAATACGTCATCCAGCATGTCACCGTCGATATCATTAACCCGAGTGCCTATGTCATCCCCACTCACATTAGTAAATCCAATACCAAGGGAAAAGTTTAAACTTTCCTCCCATCCGGTACCGTTGCCCTTATTCAGATATAGACCGTCCTCTAGCGCACCTGAGGAAAGGGTTCTTGAGTAAACTAAATCAACATAATTGTCACCGTTTACATCGATAATGCGCGTCCCCTTATCGGCCCTCAGCGAAGTGATAAATGCTTGCGGCACAGTATAGCCCGTATCAACAGACCACCCTGTCCCGTCTCCTTGATTAATGTAAACGTTATAAGTAGGCAATCCTCCAGCAGAAGCATCAATGCCCTGTATCAGATCTTGTAACTGATCATTATTGACGTCCGCAACGCGAACGCCATTATCAGCGCCGACCGAGTTTACAAAGTCAACAGGAATCAAATAATCGGTATCCAAAACCCATCCGCTACCAGTACTGATATAAACTTCGTGAGCATTCGCGACTCCGTTATAACTTGATTTCACCAAGTCCTGGAGCCCATCACCGTCAGCATCAAAAATTCTTACCCCAAAATCCAACCCGGCATCATTAGTAAAAGGAATTGGCACAGTAACGGCGGTGTCTAGAACCCAACCAGTGCCATCGCCGCTATTAATATAAACCTGTTGAATGAGACCAGCTGATGAAGACAACCGAGATACGATGATATCTTGCAGTCCATCCCCTTCCACGTCTACAATCCGGACCCCGAAATCAACTCCGCCGCCGCCAACGAAAGGCAAAGGCACACTGTAACCCGTGTCTAGTGTCCACGAGTTATTACCATCGTTCAAATAAACCTCATCAACTGCGGAATCCGATCTAACGACATCCGGATAGGTATCGCCGTTAACATCAAATATGTAAGCGGCAAGACTGCCGGGACCACTATTTGCAACACCAAATGGAAAAGCAAATGAGGTATCTTCGGTAAATGTCCTGCTCGAAACTGAATAGTCAAACGTAATGGCTGGCTTACCGGTTTCGGTTATTGAACTGAGCAGTGATCGATAACCGTTATCTCCCGCCGAATAGCCCAAATCATATGACCAAGCCGTCACGCCATCAACCTTAATCTCGATATTGTCAATCCGCTCGTCAGTTGTAACCGCAAAACCGGAAGCATTGGAAGTAAAAGCATCCGCGCGGGTTTCACGATTGAAAACGACATCAAACAACCCGGCCCCTGCGTCGTGACCAGTATAGTTAATATTCGACGGATAAACACGATTACCGTCCTTTAAATATGTGTAGGTCACGGTGTTATCGTTCATATCACGCATCTCGCTCAAATACCAAGCATACACGTGCGTACTGTCAGCCGGATCCTCAACGCGGGCATTCGCCACAGTTCCAAAGGTATATACGGTACCAAGCTTATCGGTCACTATCCAGGTCTCACTCGTGGTGTACTCATAAGTTAAATAACTCCCGTCATCAACCTTGGCACCGTAGTCACCGTGGGTAGCATCGCTCAGCGTAATGTCCTCAAGCTCACCGGATAAACCTGAATAAAAATCGTGACGACCATAAAGATCGTCAGTACCCTGCTTATTGAGTCGTTCAATTTTTGGAAGGGACACATCCCAACCATAGCCAATGATATTGTCTGAGCCCGTACTCGCACTCGAGTATGAAAGTGATAACTGAGGCTGTAATCCATTTCTTCCTGGGGGTAAACGAAGCGGATAGTCATACGTGAAAGCTCCCGAATATTCATTCGAACCAACTCGGAAACCTGACTCGGTAATAAAGGCTGAGCTGTCAATATCAATAGCCGCAAGTGCGGGTTGCGCTGCAAGACTAAACAGGACAATCGCAAGAATAACTGTAGACGTACCGGTAATGAACTTGTGCATAAGCAAGTTTTTAATTGCGTCATTCATACCATGCTCGTTGCATTGGTCAACGCTAGCTGTGAGGTAAAAATTCATATTTTCTTTATCTAAACACAACACCCGCCCTTTCGGGCGGGTGTTGTTTGTCTAAACTCTCACGAGAGAGGCAGAGACGCGGTCTGTAATCCCGAGGCAATGAAGTAGAGACTTCGTCTCACTTCATGCCAGAGGATTAGAAGACGAGCGTACCACCGCTAACGGTCAAGTTGTCGACGAGGTAGGCACCCCAGAAGTCATCTGCACTTCCAGTGTGACCAGTAACACCGTCATCCTTCCAGAACAATCCCGAAGGGAGGCGGAAGATGTCGTCAGTAGCGGTAGGATCAGCAGCGGCAACACGGTTGGTGCCGAGGTATCCACGAACTACTGTGATCGTATCGGCGTCAGTGAGAGCCGTAACAAGCAAGCGCTCGTCATCAGCATCTACACCATCACCACCAGTTCCGTCAGCATCGAGGACGAGAACGTCACCGATAGAGTATGCGGAGCTGGCATCAACTTCGAGAGTCGTGTCAGTTGCAGCGAAGCCAGTAGTGACTTCAGCTGAACCACCATCAACTTCGATGAAGGTTCCTACGATTGGATCGGTTGGAAGGTCGAAGCGGACGGAGTCATCCGTGCTTGCGCTTGCACCAGTCGAATCGAAGTACAGCGCGAAGGTCTTGGTTTCACCAGCTGGGATGATTTCAGTTGTCGGCAAGCGCAAGGCAACGAAACCTACGTCTTGCGTGCTGTCAGTGCTTGTACATACACCACCCGTGGTCAAAAGGAAGGTCCATGGGTTGTTCGTACCAGCACTCATATGAGCGATTGTGGTGTTGTGTGTGTCGCTTGAAGATGCGTCCAACGTGGTGCTGGTACCGTCATCAGTCAAGTTATAGAAGTCATAATCAGATGGATCCATGACTGTGGCTGGATTATCAGTGTCACACTCGTTCCAGCTTGCGCTGGTCGCATCCGTTCCGACTCCGTTGTCAGTACCGTTGAACTTGAAGGTCATGCGGCTCAAGACCACATCTTCGTTAGAAGAAGCAGCAACATTGAAGCGGAGAACTTCTGAACGGCCTACGACAGCGCTACCGGAAGGGCTGAGTGATGACAAGGTGATGGTTGGCTTGGTTTCCTTTACAACGTGGGTAGCAACGCCATCGGCGGAAGTGATACCGAGACCGGTAGCGGCCTGGTCATCATCGTCGAGGGTGACGCCTGAACCAACACCTACAGCCTTGAAGTTGTCATCGTTCGTAGAGTCACTGAAGAAGGCCATACGGATCATTTCATTAGCCGTAGCCGAACCTCCAGCGTCACGATCAGTAAGTGGAACGCTGACTGAAACGTCAACGTCACCAGGTTCACCGACAGCAATGTACATGTCGAGCGACGAGAACTTAGCCTCGTTACCAGACATAGCTACGCTCTTGGTACCAGTCGTGCCATCGGCCTTAGGGTACTCAATGGTAACCAATGAGATGTTGTTAGCGTAAGCAGTGCTGTCAGCCGTAGCCAAGTCGTCCTCAGCCTTCTCTTCCGAGAAGGTCAAAGTTTCGACAGTGAAGGCTTCGTTGGTGGCAGTGAAGCGGAAGGTAGACACTGGGTTGCTTGAGCTCGAGGTGAGCACGAAGTCAGCCGAAGGTGTGCCTGAACCAACCGTTACAGCCAATGAGCCGGAGTCAGCAAGAGTTACCAAGTTAGCACTTGCGATCGTGGTGCCACCGTTAGGTGCATCACCAAGTACTGATGCAGCAGCCAACGTGTCGCCATCATCATCTTCGGCAACTACGTCGGTGTCTTCGTCAGCGATATCGAACGAGAAGTAAGCGGAACCAGAGGTGCTGGTGTTGGCAAAGCTACACTTTACCGTCATCAGACCAATGTCGCCAGCTTCGATTGTCCAATTGATATCCGCGAAACGAATGGTTTGACCGTTGCTGGCAGGACCTTCTGGGCCGTCAAGCAAGGTAACACCATCGTAGAGCGAACATGACTCAACGTAGTCGTTAATGTCCGACGCGGTCGAACCACCAATTGTGGATGTACCCGAACCGTCATCGTCACCGTAAGCACTGAGGGTAAAGTCAGTGATGGTAACGTCTGAGGCGTCGTTTACAGCGGCGTTGATACCAAGAACCGTGACGTTGTCCGAACCGTCAATCGTCGTCACATCACCAGGCGTGCTGGCAATAGAGAAGGTGAGGGTCGAAGCACGTGCGGTCTGGTTGTAACCAGTGAGGTCAGAACCAGGAACGATATCAGCGGTAGCCAAGGCATCACCGTTAGCATCCTCAACCGAGAGACCGCTGATGTCCAAAGCGACAAACAGGGTTTCGCCAGAGGTAAGGGTGTTGTCGATGTCGGCGGTGACCATCAAGTTGAGGGTTTCACCGGCATCCATAACCAAGTCATCCTGGAAGTCGATAATCTGAAGCGCGTCTTCTGCAGCTCCGATTAAGCTAGTTTCATCACTAGCATCATCGTCAACTACGTCCAATTCAAGAGGACTCCAGAGCGTAGCGCCGGTGTCGGAGTTAATAATCTTAATGTCCTTCACGTTGCCTTCGTTACCAGAATTGATAAGACCATCGTCATCATCAGTTGTGGTTTCGACACCGTCGGTTGGATCACCGTCGTTGTCATCGTCAGCTCCGATAAGGATATCGAGGTCCTTGATCGTCACTTCCTGTGCGGCAGTGATCGAGAAGGCGAACAATTCCTGATCTTGAGAGTCGATCTGCACATCGCCGGAAGAAGGACCATTGAAAGCAATGGTTAACTCACCACCAACAATCGTGCTGAACGAACAGTCATCAGAAGATGCGGCACAGGCACTGCCTGTCTCATCGTAGCTACCGTTGGTAGCAATATCGACGGTCATACCGAAGCCGAAGTCGGCACCGATAGCAACCACGTCAACTGCGTTCTCAAAGGCCACCTTGATGAGTTCACCATCCTTACCGCCGATGTTGGCGGTTACGGTGAAGATGTTGTTACCACCTTCCTCGATTTCGAATGGCTCGTCAGACAAGTCGAAAGCTACGAGATCTTTTCCAATGTCCTCACCGGTGGCAAGGAGCATGGAACCGTCCCAAAGCTTGAAACCGTTATGATCGCCGGCATCATCGATGTTCAGGGTCATCATCTCGATGGATGCGCCCTCTGAACCAGAAGCCGTGATCTTGAACATACCGATTTCAGCATCGACCGCTCCAATGGTTGGATCAGCGATGGTACCGGTTTTGTCGATCTCAACCGTACCCGAGTCGGAACCCGTCAAGGTGAAGATGTTACCAGAAACCGGGAAGGAACCGTCTACGTCACCAGAACCCGTAACGTCGGAATCAGCACTGATTTCGAAGCCGAAGGTGTCAGCAGCCGTTTGGCTGGTAGACAAGGTAACGCGAACCGTCAACGTGCGTTCATCACCAGCGCCAACTTCTAATCCGAGGTTGGAGAAAGTAGCTTGACGCGTCGAAGCGTTCACGGTGCGAGACTCAGTCAAACGGGTGTTGCCCTCATAGAGGTAAACAGCACTGATGTTTGAAGTAGAACCAGCACCAATCATGCTGAGCAATACAGAGTCAAGGGTAGCGTCCTCAGAACCAGCTGCAACGTCGAAGCTGAATACTTCAACAGCGTTAGCACCACCAGTTACGGAAGCGCCAGCTGGCATAGAGGAAGCCTCGGAGATGTTAAGATCGCCAGTTGTGGCGGTCTCGCCATCTTCGGTCTGAGCAGCGTCAACCAAGGCGAGAACTTCGCCAGTGATGTCAGCACCCATAGTCAAAGAGCTGTCGTCAATATTGCTGCCATCAAGAACGAATTTGTCCCAGATGTTGTTAGCAGTCATACCAGCGGCAGTGATCTCACGCATCTCACCATCCCAAGAGACATAGGTGACTCCACCCATCTCGTAGACAGCGCCCTCAAAAGCGGTTGCGCTCATGAGAGAAGTACCAACAGTGTAATCATCAAAGAATACATCTGGGATATCGATTACGTTGTCGGCCCAGTTTGAACCAGCGAGATCCATAGCTACGGACTCGGATTCAATCCAGTGCAGCATACCGTCGCGGCCTACAGCGTAGACCTTGTCGTCGGAGGTAACCTTTACGAAGTGCGTACCTGGGCGGACAAGAATGTTACCACCAAGGGTGATGCCAGCGAGCTCGGTGTCCGAGATCGTGCTGACATCGTCGAAATCAGCGTACCAAGAGAAGTAGGTCTTTTCGTTCGGGAATGCATAGCGCAAACTGTCGTAGCCATCGTAGTAAACAGTCGTCAAGGAAGTACCCTTGATGAGTTCACCAGCGTCAACGGCGGCTTGTGCGGTGAGCGGGCTCACGAGAGCGGCAGCACCAATTGAAAAAGCGATCGTCGCAGCTGCGATTGCGGCTGAGAAGACGCGCTTTCCCGTGTCTAATACGTGTTGCATAATATACCTGAATCCTTTTTGCTCCCGCACCTTTATAAAGGTGCGGAGTAAAGAATAGAGGTGATACCCGACCATGCGGTCCCGACCTTTTGAAGGCATCCACCTGGGGACATGCTGATTGCAATCCCTTTGCC
>JBBUCB010000015.1:0-4878 GCA_038058005.1 Patescibacteria group bacterium
TACAAAATCCCCTCCGGGGACCCGATGGAACGGTTGTGACGCCTCCTCCTCGTTGCAACTCGTGACCGTCGGGTCTTCACAGGGGGTTTTTGTTTTGTTCGTTCGAGATATTAGTCATTAGGAATTAGCAGAATTCTGTTTTCTAATCTCTGCTAATTCCTAATGACTAATTTAATTCTGAGCTAGATAACACAATGTGCTACACGTCCGTATGCACAAGCTGGTGTCGTCGTCGTAAGCGATCCGATTGAATGAACACGTAAGCTGCCCCACCAATTGCCCCCAGGAATAAACCAGAAATGGCATTTACAGGAATATTAGGACGAACCGGGTAACGTGAGCTCAAAGGGTCATCAACCACCTGAACCGTAATATTACCTCCGGAAGTATAGGTCCAGCCCTGCGTAGTGATCACAAAAGCTACTGCCTGAGCAATTTCCTCAGCCTGTTCAACATCGGTATGGTAAGCCCGAATCGCCAACAAGCCGCTACTTCGTGACACTGAAGCCGAAATAGTCTTCTCCCATTTCTTGCGCTCCTTAATCGGATCTTCGGGGAAGTATGCCTGATCGATCAAAAAACCAGAGTTGATAACCTTATCAAAAAAAGTTGAAGTGTACACAATACTCGAAAGGTCGTCAGCGATGCGTTCAGCGGAGCGGCTAGCCGTGTACGCATCCACAACTCCCAACTCCTGCGTAATCAGGATACGCGTGGTTGAGCTGTACTCAAGCGGACGAGTAAAGGAAAGCAAGACCGCCAAAACAAGACCGCAGGTGGCGAACAATAAAATGATCGGCCAACCGTGCAGAAGCGGAGTAAGTTGCGTATACTTATAAGCCATGTAGAAATTAGTATACCAGAGCAGCTGCATCCCCAAGCACAACGGGAAGCTCTAGCGGTGCCCCATCGCGAACCACGCTGAGTCGAGCTGTCTGACCTGGATCGTAAGCAGCGAGTATCTCCGCCAGAGTTGTCGTCAGGGTGATTGCTTCGCCGTCAACTGCCGTTATGATGTCACGAGCTCGTAGGCCCGCTAGAGCAGCCGGTGTTTTAGCAGGAACCGCTACGCGGCCGGTGGACGCGAAGACCAAAGCGCCCGTACTCAAACCCTGACGAATATCCGGATCCAAATTATAAATATCAGACACATCAATCACGTATGCACCCAGGGCCGCATGAGCCTGGACTCCGACTCGGATTGTTTCCTGCACAAAAGCCACCCCATGATGTAAAGGAATTGTCTCCCCCGCTGCCGTCACAAAACCGAGCATATCGCCAGTTGTCGATAGCACTAACCCGCCGCTCTCTCCGGTTACCGCCAACTCCCAGGCAGTGACGTAAACTTCCCCACGCTGCGGCCCTGCCAGCAGGACCTTTTCACTCTCTTCAAGCGAGGTAGCAACAAAACTCAGAGCGTTGGGCAGCATGAAGACCAGATCACCATTACGCGAGTCTTCGCTGGCGCCAAACCCGACGGGAGTCAAACCATTGGCCTCAACGAGCTTCAAAAGTGCGTACGGGGTCAGCTCATCCTGAATAACCTCCTCAATAGCGTACCGTGCACCCCGTACCCAGACCTCGGCCGCGGTCACGGGATTCAGAAAGCCTTCAAGCTCATCATCGGTAGTTAAGATCCAACCGTTGGCACTCACAACTACCCCTAGCCCATCGCCATCCCGAGCCCCGATCCAACGCTCCGGAACCGCACTATCAATCGTCTTGCTTGAAATAACCGCCAGACTGCGGCTCTGGGTATCGCGAACTCTGCGCACTGCGTTCTCGTAATCGAGTGGGTTGGCGCTAGGCTTTCTTGGTTCAAGCGCAGTGAATCCCCTATCTCCAAGCAAAGCCGTAGCGTAATCTTCCAGCGCGGTTGAGGTAAAAATACTGGCAACAACGCCCGCACAAGCCCCCACTACGAGTGAGGCAAGTACAGTAAAGATCACAGTACGTTGAGATGTTTTCATACAATTGTTGTAGGACCATGGCTTGGCCATGGTTAAGTCCAAGTCGCGGTACCGAAGATCAACCCGAGTAGCATACACCCAATGATTGCGTAACGTTGCACCACCGCAGGCGTGAGTTTCTCGAGCACGTGGGCTCGGGAGATGCCAAGGTAGATGTACCAAAACACCGTGAAGGCAGCGGCATGAGTCACAAAACTCGTCGGCAACATACTCAAGGAGACATAAACTTGAGTCATAATAATTGCGCCGGTAACCGCAAACAGGATGCCCGTTTCAAAACCAATTTTACTCACCCAAAAGACTGCAACCGTGGCTAACAAAACGATGAGGAAGGTGGCGATAGCCGGAATCCACAGCGGCAACTCCAAGAATAATTGAGCCATGTAGGCGCTACCGGTGAAGAAGAAAGCACTCACCATGTAACACATGAGTGACAGGAACTCGAGCGAATAAGCCTGGTACGAACTCGGCAAATGATAAAAAGCAAATAAGTTCTCGGCGTACAGAGCCAGGGCCAAGGTCACACTGAGCGCCATCGCCCAAGCTCCAAGAGTCGACTCGATAATCAAGAAAAACATGAGTGATGACAACAAGAGCAAACTCGGCGTTCCCAAGAATACCCAAAAGGCTGGACGACGTAATTCCCACAACAACAAACGTGCGAACAACACTGGAATCAGCAAGAAACACGCTGCGGCCAAAAACTTGAGATCAAGCGGGTCCCACATCAACAGCCCAAAGCCAGCGGCCGATAATAACGAAATCGCAAAGGGTGTAAGACGATGGAGAAGAATCACAGGGGGAGCCAAGAGTATTGAGCTTTAAGGGCGGCCAAGCGAGCTTGACCATCATCAGTGTCGCCGTTCACAAGTTTGCCAAACGCCACCACAAGCTCGTAATGGAGGTTTAACATGTCCCCGGGAACACGCACAGCGATTAGCGCGTTGTAAGTAGCTTCCTCGTCTTTACTTGCAGCATAATCCTGGAGCAAAGACGTGACAGCACCTGTATACGTGTCCTCATTGACCGTTGTAGCTGGCGCAATCAGCTCACGCACATCCGGATTCTTTTCAAGCAATTCCTGGCCTTGCGGACTAAGTACAACCGCAAATACGAGTGCAAGTGCCACGCTGAAGCCGAGAAGAATAGCCGGGAACCAATGTCGATCCATATAATGCAGTCAAAGGTTTAAAGCGTGCCTGAGCAGTGACGAAGGGTCTAAAGTTCGGGTTCATGACGATTTTTGAAGATCTCCGCAAGGAAAACTGAGGCGGCCATAGCTAGCGGAATCGATAGGATAACGCCGACCACATTTCCCACTCGCCAACCAATGAGAACGGCTAACAGGCTGATGATTGGATTCAAGCCCGAAACTTTCTGCATGATCTTTGGAACCAGAATATTGTTTTCGATCATCTGAATCACGAGATAAACGATACCGGTCAGCAAGGCATGGACAGGCGACACGGACAACGCCAAAATTACTGCCGGCACAGCCGCTAACCATGGCCCGATAAACGGAATGATCTCCAATAGCCCCGCCATTAAGGCCAAGATGATCGCGTAGGGAACGCCAAGGATAGTGAGGGCGATATACGTCAGGATGAAAATCGCAAGCATGAGCAACAGCTGACCGCGCAGCCAGGAACCGAGTCGTTCACGCATCTTCCCAGAAACCTGCATGACGAACGGTTGGTACTCAGCGGGAGCAACGAACGCGATGGCTTTCACGAGTGCGGTTTTTTCGGCCACCAAGAAAAAGGCCAGAATCAGAACCACAACCACGGCAGCGGCTGCTCCGAAGGCATTAGAGCCCACTTCTAACAGCTCTGGAACTGCAGCCGAAATCCCAGCTCCCCGGATAGTTTCAAAAATTTGCTGGGCATTAGCCGTCAGCGCCTCCACCGAAAAGATCTCGGCATAGCTGACATGACCGTTCACTGCCTCAGGCAAAATCGGCTCGAAGAACGACGAGAAGTTCGTGAGTTCCGCCAGGACTGGTGGCAAGATTAAAATCAAAGCCCCGGTCACAAGCAAAAGCCCAATGATGTAAACAATGAGCGCCGCTAGGCCACGCGGAATCTTCATGCGTTCGAGATAGTCAGCGAACGGATCGATCAAAGCCGCCAAGAACAAGGCCGCAAGAAACATCGCCAAAACGTCGCGGATGAGATACAAGAAACCCAGCACGAGCAAGATCAAAATCGACCGGATAATCGTTCCGGTAGAAATCGTGATCGTTTGCGGCAAACGTGCCGGTTCTTTACGCTCGACCATAATTACTTGTATTGTATCAGAGAATATCGTCCTGTAACCATCTCCAATCTACCGTCTACTATCAAGTCTATGCCCCCGCTAGCAACGAATAAAAAAGCTTTTCACGATTTTGAAATCCTCGATGAATTCGAGGGCGGCTTGAAGTTGACGGGAGCTGAAGTCAAGTCGGTTCGTAAGGGCGATGTCAGCCTGGCGGGTTCGTTTCTCACCCTACAACGTGGGGAGCTTTATCTCAAGAACGCGCATATTGGCCACTATCCCCCAGCCGGCAAGGAGCAGCCCCTTGATACCCGTCATGACCGCAAGGTGCTGGTGCATAAGCGGGAGCTCAATCGTTTACAGGTAAAACATGAGACCGAGCGATTGACAATCGTGCCAATTTCCCTGTATACTTCGCACGGTTTTGTGAAACTCGGCTTTGCCCTCGCGAGAGGTAAAAAGAAGCACGAGAAACGCGAAACCCTCAAGAAGCGTGACTTGGACCGAGAGATCCGAACACGCCTCAAGGAATAGCAAAGCAATTTATTTGGGTCTGCCAGGTTTCGACGGCGGCACAATTGCTACATGATCACGTCGGAGTGGCACCGCAGTCCGTCATCAAGTGGTGCAATCCAATACCCGCCAACGTATT
>JBBUCB010000016.1:0-2026 GCA_038058005.1 Patescibacteria group bacterium
GACCGCCCTTCTGGTCTCGGCGATCGCGTTTAGCCATTCCCACCTCCGCAAAAAGATTAAGTTATCATGAAGACTTGGTCAATAAGATTGCCCCCAGCCAACCCATGAGTGCGGCAAGCAGATAAAAATTTAAACGGACGGACATGCGTGTCCGTCCGCAGTCTTAACGTCCGATTTCCAGAACGTTAACGGTCGCAGCTACCTAGCTACAGCCCGCTCGGGTTGTAGTCCACCGGCCGGTAGACATAGAACAGGGCCTCGTAGTTCTCGTCCTCGTTGATGTCACCGAGTCCGATGTTCGTCACCCCCACCACGCCACCCGGCGCTCCCTGGTAGGTGAGGCGGATCTCGTTGTACCCGAGCCGCCAGGTCTGGATGTCCGTGACGAGCATCGAGTGATCGATCACGCCGTCAGCCGTTCCCCAGTCCGCGAACACGACGTCGCCGACCTCGACCAACTGGTAGTCCATGAACTCGGTCAGGGTGTCGTAGGTCACGAGCTCGAAGTGGAGCCCGCGGTACGACGGCTGGTTGTAGTCGGCGTACTCGTAGAGCTTGTTGGCGCCGGTGAAGGCCGGCCCACGCGACGAGTCGCTAATGAAGTACCACTGGTAGTACGTGCTCGTGATGTCGATGTCGTAGTTGGTACGCTGACCGTAGACGGTCGACATGCTGTCGGACTGCACCAGCCCTGCCATGATCGCCTGGCTGACGAAGTTGGTGCAGTTGCCACCGAGCAGACCCGCGTAGTTGTAAAAGGGGTTTTGACCCCCACCGCTGCCGTAGACCGCGCTGTAGTTCGTCAGCGCGTAGTCGATGGCGTCGGCCGGATCGTACACCTTGTACGTGTCGGCGCGAGCGGGCACGGCCCACATCACACCGCAAATCGCAAAATTGATGAGCAACACTCGCATGGACCCTCCGCTGTCTTTCGACAGTGTGTACCGACAAGATTGTCGGATGCACGCAATAAAAATTTTATTGCACTCAACCGCAAACCTTTTTTGGAACAGCCATTAAGGTACGTCTCCAAAGCCGCTTGGTCAAGTAAAAAACGGTGGTGAAATAGTAAAATTATTATTACGATTAAGCAGCATCGACTATTGCATCAAGCGGAAGTTCGTGCTAATTGTAGAGTCACTTATGTATCAAAAAATACTTCTCGCAGTAGGCTTCGGTGCGGTCCTCGTGGGTGCAATTATTTTCTTTTCTTCCAAAAATTCCGTAAATGATCCTGACTATACACTAGAAGTAAATAATGATAATTATCGTGAGTACCTCCTCGCGACTGACACTGAAGCATTACCTTCAGTCCTGACGAATATTGCCGCCGCAGAGGATATGCTAAAGAGTGAGTCGTCGATAAACGATGTGACAATGGTGCCGCTCGAACTGACCTCCGACGATCGCGATCGTAACGTCATTGAAAAACGAACTATTGGTAATGATGTCTACGAATTACGTTCATTAAGCGGACAGGAAATCTCTGAAACGTATTCGATGTTTAAAAATGATCAGCGTCTCTTTACTGCCGACATGGAGTATGGAGCTGAAGGACCGATCCTGGATTGGAGAATTGTGGACGGAAAGCCAACTTTTACTTATCTCGTTGACTGTGCCGGTGTTTGTACGACCGATATTTATCACGACGGCTCCATAACCGTGAAATACGGGGTCGTTAACCCACGCTATCTCTTTTCTTTCGATGGCAACCTTGGATTTATCTCCACTGATACCGACGGTGATAAAATCTTCTACAACGGCAACTTTATTACACCGGCCTTCGATATCATTCACACGCACAACTGTTGCGCTGTACAGGAAATTTTACCAACGGTTTACGACAACGGCATACTGGTATTTTCTAGCAAGCGAGGAGATGACGAATTCATTAATGAAGTTCGTCTAGACTAATCCGAATCGAGTTACCGATAAAAACGGTCCATAACGGGCCGTTTTTATCGTTTATAGATTGACAAAAACTGTTTTTTCGTGTATCTTGGCTGGTCTTGTCGCGGCAACCTGC
>JBBUCB010000017.1:0-3693 GCA_038058005.1 Patescibacteria group bacterium
GAGAAGAGCGAAGGGGAGTCGATTCACGTGATGTACCTCTTTTTTGAGGTTCGTTACAAAGGCGGAAGTATTCGTACGAGTAACGAGCATTCTGGTTTTCGTTGGCTCGATCTTCACAAACACAAATTACCGGACCTGTTCAAATCGGGACTCCTCGAAGGTGTACTCATGTACACCAAGAATCATCAGAAGTAGGTACTGCATAAAGCCGCTAAAAAATCAAGTCCGCCCGGGTCGGGACGGACTTGATTTTTTTCAAAAACGTGATATTCTCGGTCGAACGTTATTCGCCGCTGACTAAGCTATGCCTTCCCATTTAAAAGACTCCATCAGCTCAGTCATGGGCATTGGTGCCAGCAAAGCGAAGGACTTTGCCCGGCTTGGTCTCATGACCTTGCAGGATACCCTTTTTGATTTTCCGTTTCGGTACGATGACCTGTCGCACGCTGTAGCTATTGGCGATGCTAAACCCGGCGGCAAGGTCACTATCCAGGGAACGATTTCCTCGATCGAGTCCCGTCGTAGCCAAAAGTCCTGGCGCATGATGGTGACAGAAGCGATTATTGAAGATGGTACAGGTGCTATTAAAGCCGTGTGGTTCCATCAAGGCTTTTTAAGCAAAGTCCTTAAACCTGGCCAAGTTTTATCGCTCGCCGGTAAGGTTGATGACAAATACGGCTTGTCCCTCGTGAACCCTGTTTACGAAGTTATTGGGAATGCCAAAGTTACCAAGGACACGGGTCGGATTGTGCCAATTTACCGCCTGACAGGAGCGCTTACCCAAAAGATCCGTCGTAAGGTAGTTGAGTCATCGCTTGGCGCGATTAAGGAAGTTGACGACTGGATGCCAGATCACATCATTCGTGAGGTTGAGCTGGTGCCCTTGCCAGAATCAATCGCCGAGCTCCATTTTCCGTCTTCAACCGAGACGAAAGAGAAGGCTCTGCGTCGGTTGAAGTTCGACGAGTTTTTCTTGCACCAACTTCTCCACGCCAAGTCTCGTCGTGAGTTGAAAATGCAAAAGGCTCCTAAGGTGCCCTTTGATGAAGCTGCAGTCAAAAAAGCTGTAGGCGATCTTCCCTTTGTGCTCACTGGCGCACAAAAGAAAGCTATCTGGGCCATCATTAAAGACATGAATCGCCCTGAGCCAATGAATCGCCTGCTTGAAGGTGATGTGGGCAGCGGTAAAACAGTCGTAGCGGCTTTGGTGGCTCTGAACGCGGCTCGAGATGGTTGGCAGACGGCTATGCTAGCTCCTACGGAAATTCTGGCTGAGCAGCACGCTCAAACGCTTCAGCGTTTGTTTGGCAACAAACTTACCATCGCTTTGTATACCCGTACCAAGCGCCGTGTCGGTGATAAGGAGGTCACTAAAGCTCAGTTGCTTTCGGCCCTGAAGAATAACGCGGCGCAGATCGTGATTGGTACGCACGCGCTCTTGACGCAGGACGTCTTGTTCGATCGTTTGGGTCTGATTGTGGTCGATGAACAGCATCGTTTCGGCGTTCGTCAGCGTCAGGCTTTGAAAGACAAACAAGGCGATCTCGACGGCATGCCACACTTGTTGTCCATGACTGCTACGCCGATCCCACGTTCGTTGGCTTTGGTTTTGTACGGCGATCTCGACCGTTCGATTTTGAACGAGTATCCGGCTGGTCGTAAGCCCATTGAAACTCAGGTAGTCGAACTTGGTCGCGAAGAGCCGGTCTACGCCCAGATGCGTAAAGAGATGGATTCTGGCCGTCAGATCTTCGTGGTTTGTCCGCTGATTGAAGAATCGGACGCTCTTGGCGTTAACTCGGTGTCCCAGGTGTTTAAGGAGTTCGTTTTGGAACCCTTTAAGGGCTATCGAGTGGTCATGTTGCACGGCCGCATGAAGACCAAAGAGAAGGACGACGTCATGCGTAAGTTCGCCAACGGGGAAGCGGACATGCTGATCTCGACAACCGTAGTCGAAGTGGGTGTCGATGTTCCTAACGCCACGATCATGTATGTGGAAGGCGCTGAACGCTTTGGTTTAGCCCAGCTTCACCAACTTCGTGGTCGTGTTGGCCGTGGTGAGCACCAGAGTTATTGTTTCCTGCACCCCTCGGGAGTTCTTGGTGAAGTTGCTCGCGAGCGTTTAAAGGCCATTGAAAACAGCCAAGACGGTTTTGATTTGGCTGAAAGAGATCTGCAATTACGTGGCCCAGGTAACATCTTCGGTACCGAGCAGTCTGGTTTCGAGCAATTCAAGCTCGGTACCATGCACGACATCGACCTGATGTCGTTCGCAAAAGACTTCTCCAAAGAAGTCCTCGACCAAAGCCCCGATCTGGCCGTTTATCCCAAGCTCCGCGAGCGTTTGTATCAGTACGTGGATGAAGTTCATTTTGAGTAAAAACAGCTAACTTTAGGCTATTTCTTTGACAAAAGGCCTATTTTGTGGTATTCTTTTTGGTCGTTTCACGACCGAGTGTGACATAGGAGTTGCCCTCGTTCTGGCCAAGGAGTCCTGTCATGCGCGTGTTCCTCTGTGTCATGTTCTTTGCTGCTTGTCACCACCACACCACGAGGCCGGGAGAGGTCTACCTCGATCGGGGCTCCGAGTCGTCGTACGGGCAGTGCGACGGCAACTACGACCTCGACCTGTCGGGGGAGCAGATCGACTTCAACGAACGGTTCATCGACGCCGACTACGACAACGCGATGCGGGGGCGCCTCATCATCAAGGGTGACGACGGTCACTTCGTGGGCTGTCTCGTCAACCGTGGCCACTGCCCCCCTCCAGGTGTCGTCTATACCTACCAGAGCGAGAGCGGCCTGCAGGTCTGCCTCGAGACGCAGCACTGCTGCAATCTCGGTCTCGTGAAGAAGTAGTCGGCGACCTCGCCGCACCCTTAGGAAGCCGCTCCGGCGCTCCTCGACGGTGCGGTTTTCCTTTTAATGCTTTTGCGCGGCGGTAAGCGGTGGATCGCTATCCCGCCGTAGGTCTGTCGAGGGATGCCAGTTACGGAAGTTCGGCGAGAGTGAAGGAATAGCAAAACAATCCCAGTCGATACCCTAAAGTATTTCTCACTTAGGAAATAATGTATCGACTGGGTTTTGTTTTGCCCGGAACGACGACGAACTTCAACCTCGACAGACCGAAAGGCGGGCAGTTTTCTTTGGGTACTTTCTTTGTCGGACAAAGAAAGTACCTCCCCCGGAAGGGGGCACCGGCCGGCAGGCCGTAAAAGCCTCATCGTGAACAGCCTCGGGACCTAATCCTTCCTTACGTCAGGATGGTAAAAAGGTCTATTTCAGTACTTCACGAACCGATTTCACTTCTTTAGGAGTCACGAAAGTTTTCATTCCAAGTCGCTCAGCCTCCTTCAAGCGACGCTCCAAAAAGGGAACCGAGCGTACCTCACCGCCCAAACCCAGCTCTCCGATGACCACAGCGTCAGCGGGGAGTGGTTTGTTTTCAATGGCGGACATGACGGCAGCGGCTACGGCGAGGTCAGCCGCATGCTCACTAACGCGCATGCCACCAACGACGTTCACAAAGACGTCCTGGTCGTAAATCTTAATGCCGGCGCGTTTGCTGATAATCGCGAGCAGCATCTGCAAGCGACCGGCATCAAAGCCGGAAGTTCGTCGTACAGGATTGGGGAAGAATGTTTTGTCGACCAGGGCCTGAATCTCAACCAGGAACGGTCGTGATCCTTCCAT
>JBBUCB010000018.1:0-5219 GCA_038058005.1 Patescibacteria group bacterium
TTGGCGATTGAGAACATGGTCAAGACCGCCCTCCCATTCGCTAAAAATTTCGAGACCGTTGAGCTGACATTGAAGGAATCTTCAGAGCGAGGTTTCGAGCTACCAACGGGCGTTGTCGTTCGCGCTACCTGGTAGCGAGCTTCCCGCACGGCGGTAAGCGGTGGTGTGCTATCCCGCCGTAGGTCTGTCGAGGGGTGCCGACTCAGGAAGTTCGGCGGATAGCGAGGAATAGCAAATCCCGTGACGGCTGATACCGATAGACAAGTTTTATACTTAGGAAATAAAAAATCAGCCGTCGTCGGATTTGCCCGAGCGACGACGAACTTCAACCTCGACAGACCGATAGGCGGGCAGTTTTCTTTGGGTACTTTCTTTGTCGGACAAAGAAAGTACCTCCCCCGGAAGGGGACACCGGCCGCCAGGCCGTAAAAACAATATGCAAATCCTCTTCGAAGACAATCACCTAATCGCCATCAACAAACCCCACGGCCAGTTAGTTCAGGCTGACGAAGGCGGGGAGTTGTCGTTGTTGGACGAGGTGAAGGCGTTTATCAAAAACCGGGACCAGAAGCCGGGAAATGTTTTTGTCGGACTTTTGCATCGCCTCGATCGTCCGGTCGGCGGGGTCGTTCTGTTTGCAAAAACGAGTAAAGGAGCGAGTAGAATTTCCGATCAATTCCGCCGCCATACTATCGAAAAAGTCTATTGGGCGATCGTGGAAGGTCGACCTGAGAAGTCTGGGGGAGAGGTAATCCAGTGGTTGGTAAAAGACGAAGTCGCTAATCTTGTTACCCCTTACGATCACGAGGTTCCGAATAGTCAGAAAGCAGAGCTTTCGTACCGGGCTTTAGAACGATCGTTGATTGAAATTAAACCGAAAACCGGACGCCCTCATCAAATTCGCGTGGCGATGGCTTCACTCGGTTGCCCGATTGTTGGCGATTTGAAATACGGAGCCAAGACAAAACTCAATCACGACATTGCCTTGTTTGCGCGATCGTTGTCGTTTGATCACCCAGTCACGAAAGAACGGATTACGGTGACGGCTGAACCGACACTGGAAATTTTTCGAGATTTGCGCTAGACTGGCCCGTTATGGTCAAACCACGCGTATTACTCGGCATGTCTGGTGGCGTCGACAGTTCAGTGTCGGCGGTTTTGCTATTGGAGCAGGGCTACGAGGTGATTGGGGGGTTTATGAAGAATTGGAGTGATGGGGTGGCGACCCCCCTCAATCCCCCCTTGTCAGGGGGGAGGGCACAGGGTGAGGAGTGCTCGTGGCGGACTGAGCGACGCGATGCCATGCGCGTGGCGGCTCAGCTTGGTATTGAATTCCACACGTTTGATTTTGAAGAGGAATATCGCAAGCTGGTGTACGAGTACATGATCGACGAGTACAAGGCCGGTCGGACGCCGAATCCTGATGTGCTTTGCAACAAGTACATGAAGTTTGATTTATTCATGCGCGAGGCTGACAAGCTTGGTTGTGAGTTTGTGGCCACGGGTCATTACGCTCGAGCTCAACGTGACTCGGACGGCACGACGCATTTGTTGGCTGGTTTAGATAAAAACAAAGACCAAAGTTATTTCTTGTGTCAGCTGACGCAAAACCAACTTAAGCGAGCGCTGTTTCCGATCGGTGATCTTGAAAAGTCGACAGTACGCGACATCGCTCGTAAGCACGAGCTCGTTGTGGCTGATAAAAAAGATAGCCAGGGAATTTGTTTCGTTGGTAAGGTCGACATGCAAGACTTTTTGGAGGCTCGCATCAGGCCACATGACGGTAACATAATTACGACAAACGATGAGGTTATCGGCCGGCACCGCGGTTTTGAGTTTTATACAATTGGTCAGCGGGGCGGACTTGGTATTGGTGGGGGTACGCCGTATTACGTGGTTGAGCGTCGTCCAAAAACTAATGAGGTAGTCGTGGCGACAGGCGATCAGGACCCTGCACTTTTCAAGAGTTATTTAGAAGTCACCAATCTGACCGAGACAATCCCGGGAAGATTACTTCAGCTGTATACAGCAGGAAAGGTTCAGGCCCGTATTCGTTACCGACAGCCGCTTGCTACTTGCGAATACTCGGTAGGTAATCAGCACACAGTAGACGGCTGCTATCCTCGCCTACAAGTGTATTTTGATCAACCCCAACGCGCTGTGGCACCGGGGCAGTTTATTGCGTTTTACGTTGGCGAAGAGTTGATCGGTTCTGGTGCGATCGCACGGGAATTATAGGCTAATCGAAGAAGACCTTTAACTCAGCGCCGAGTAGAGGACGGGACTCGTCGTTAATGTGGCAATTGTCGAAAGTCGTTTTATCTGAGGTCATCGGTTGGAGGACGGGCCCGGCCACAAGTTCGGGATTTTTTTCGAGGAGCTCGATAACTAGAGCGTCGCCCCGCTCGATGCCGATAGTCTCAGTAATTCCACATTCGGCGTCAGGGTATTCGGGCAACGAAGAGACGTAGACCATGGCATCAGGGACGCGATCATGTATGGCCTCAAGGAGCTTTTCGGCGTCTGCGTAGGGAGCATTGGCTTCTTCGTGTCGGACACAGAGCTGCCACCAGATGGTATCGGTGTCAGGATAAAGCGCAACGAAGTGATCAAAGGCTGCCCAATATTTACTCCCACTGTCGATGGTGTTTGCCCAGGCAGCGATTGTGCCGCCGCCGTAGTTTTTGTTGGCGGGCCAAAATTTATCACCACCAGCGGCGTGATAACCCTCGATTGTTTGCCAGGTGTTCGAACAGCCAACGTAACCGATGACTTGAGGTGCGTCATCAACTTCATTGATGTCCTGAGAAGTGGTGTCTTCGAGCGTGACGTCTGTCACCGCGCTCGGTATAGATAAATATGCAAAGGCACTTACGCCGACCACGAGTAAGACTGCAGGTAGGGCCCAGATCCAATTTTTCATAGAGATAATTTGTTAGTAGCATGCCCATATTTTCAATCTTTGTCGAACCTGGACGCTAAACTCGTTTTCAGCTAAACTAGGTCTGATTTATGTTTACCTTGTCGGCGTTACTCGTGGTCTTTGGCTTAGTCATGTTTGAGGTTATCTCAAGTATTGATAACGCTATCATCAACGCCGAAGTCTTGAGTACCATGAGCCAGCGTGCTCGCAGATGGTTCCTCTTATGGGGCATTCTATTCGCCGTCTTTGTTGTTAGGGGAGCCTTGCCGTGGCTGGTTGTTTGGGCGACCACGCCCTCGCTTGGTCCGATTGGCGCTCTGACAGCGACGTTTAGCAATGATCCAAGCGTACATGCTGCCATCGAGCAATCCGCACCGATTCTCTTAGTGGGCGGCGGCACGTTCCTAATTTTCTTGTTTTTTCACTGGCTGTTTCTCGAGACCAAATATTTCGGCTTACCTGGTGAGCGTTTCTTGGCTCGTCAGGGAGTTTGGTTCTATGCCATCGTTTCGATCTTACTTATGTTGATTGTGTGGTTTGCGCTGAAGGAGGATTCGATGTTGGCCTTTGGTGCCGTGGTTGGATCGACCGCCTTCTTTATTACGCACGGTTTCAAACAAAGTGCTGAAAAAGCTGAGGCCGAGATGTTGACGGGCACGAGTAACCTCTCAGATGTCAGTAAGATCATGTATCTCGAGGTGATTGATATGACCTTCTCGATCGACGGGGTGCTGGGCGCTTTCGCCTTCACGCTGTCTGTACCGCTAATTTTGCTCGGTAACGGCATTGGCGCCTTGGTCGTACGTTACATTACGGTTTCGAACATCGAACGTATCAAGAAGTACGCTTTACTTAAGAATGGGGCCATGTATTCGATCCTCGCTTTGGGCTCGATCATGCTCGCTCACGGCTTCGGTGCCCACATTGCCGAGTGGGTGAGTCCGGTGGTAACCACGCTGATTATTTTGTACTTTGTTTATCGGTCGATCAAGGTAGCTCGAGCTACGCAGAACCAGACAGCCTAACAAACCAAATCCCGCCCTTGCGGACGGGGTTGGTTGGTGCCGAGCTTCGGGTTACATGGACCCGATCCTTCGCCTATGCTCAGGACAGGCGGGATTCGAACCCGTAACTCATGGATGATAAGCCAAGTAGGTTACCAATTACTTCACGAGCCCGAATAAGCCCGGCGTAAAACAAATACAAACTCCGCCAATTAAGGGGAGTCTGTATTTGATCATCCAAGAGAAGGTTATTCACCTACCTGGCCAAATCCATTCCACCATTCTCTTCTAAGGACGTCAAGTGGATAAAAAGATAAGACGGAAGCGATGATGCTTCCGTCCACGATGTGCGCCTCAAGTGTGAGCTACGGCACGGTCGCGGCGTCGAACCCAGCCGTGATCTCATCGTAGTGCTCGATCATCCAGGTCAGGCGGTCTCGTCTGGCGATGAGGACCTCGAGCGGCGGGAGCTCCTTCGGTGGATTCTCGCGCGGTTCCAGACCGGTGGCGGGGAGGCCGAGCTCGATCTTTAGCTCGTAGCTCAGGTGGTACTCGAGTCCGAGCTTGAGATCTTCCAGGATCTCCTCGACCTCGTGCATCGAACGCTCGCCGAAATTGGCGGTCTTCGAGAGCCTCGCCCGGGGACACGAGATCAGCTCGACCACGGTGTGGATACCCGCGTTCGAGAGACAGTTGTCGCTGCGCACCGACAGGCGAAGATCATCGACGGTCGCCTTGAGGTGCTTGATGGAGCCGGTACGACGCGCTTCTTCGAGAGTAAGGACTTTCACGTCTGCCCCAGATATCGCCGAGTATGGAATGACGATAAACTAGAGTATTTGATTTTCCTTAAAAAGTCAAGTAATGTAAGTGGGATTTATGGTCCCCCAAGATCGCATCCGAAATTTTTGTATCATCGCCCATATCGATCACGGCAAGAGCACCTTGTCTGACCGCTTGCTTGAGATTACCGGCACCGTGCAGTCACGTCAGATGAAGGAACAATTGTTGGACTCGATGGACATCGAACGTGAGCGAGGCATCACTATCAAGCTGGCCCCGGCCCGCATGAACTGGACCAAGACTGGAGTTGAGTACACCTTGAACTTGATCGACACTCCTGGTCACATCGATTTTAACTACGAGGTGTCTCGATCTTTAGCTGCTGTCGATGGCGCCGTTTTGCTCGTTGACGCCACTCAGGGCGTTCAAGCTCAAACGATCGCCAACCTGTACCTAGCCCTTGAAGAAGAGCTCGAGATCATCCCTGTTTTGAACAAGATCGATCTTCC
>JBBUCB010000019.1:0-6895 GCA_038058005.1 Patescibacteria group bacterium
GCCCTTCAGCGGGGTGTCCGAGCAGTGGCTGAACCCTCCGGCCATGGTCTTCCGGGACGAGAACTGCCAGAGCCGGAACGCCGGCGAGTACTGGCCGCTCACGTACGCGCAGGCCTACTCCGACCTGCGCAACAACCAGGTGGGCGAGAAGGGGCCCTGGAAGCACGACGGGATCTCGTCGGTCTACGTGGCCGCCGGCTGGCGGCTCGAGATCTACGAGCACATCGACTACCAGGGGAAGTCCTGGACGATCTGCGGCCCGATGAAGCTGGCTGATCTCCGGTCCTTCGGAAACGACGCCGTGTCCTCGATGATCATCTCGACCGGCGAGGCGATGGAGTGCGATCCGGGCTTCGTCTACGAGGGCACGCCCACGAACAAGGATCGCGCGGCCACGCCGCTCTTCGGCCAGTAGCTCCGCCGGTCTCGGCGGAGATCGACGCCTCGACCGAGCCCATCAACTGGGCTCGGTCATTCGTTTTTATAAAGGATATTATTTAATGACCCCCTCCCCGGCCTGACGGCCGGGGAGGGGGTCATTTCGGACTAGCCAAAATTAGTTTTTTCTGCTAAAGTCGAGCTGTTTCCAATACGGACAAGTGGTGAAATTGGCATACACGCATGCCTTAGGAGCATGTGGCTTCGGCCGTGAGGGTTCAAATCCCTCCTTGTCCACCACAAATGATTCTGCTTTCGGGCAGGATTTTTTGTTTGGCCAGCTGTACAATATTGGTATATGGCAGACTGGACCCCGGCTGAGAGAAAAATCTTGCGGACTTTGTCGACTCCGGCCAAGATCCAGGATTTTGTGAACAGTCTGAAGTATCGCGTGCAGGGGAATAATGAAACCAGCTTTTCGCCCCGACGAGTTTTGAAGGAACGTACAGCCCAATGTTTTGAAGGGGCAGTTTTCGCGGCAGCGGCTTTGCGTTTTCAGGGTTTTAAGCCATTGATCCTTGATCTCGAGTCGGTCGAGAAGGATTGGGATCACGTCGTGGCTCTCTTCGAGGTCAACGGTTGCTGGGGAGCGATTTCCAAAACCAATCACGGCGTGCTGCGCTATCGAGAGCCGGTATATCGAACTCTTCGTGAGCTTGTGATGTCATACTTCCATGAATACTTTTTGCAGACCACCCGGGCTAAGACTCTGAGAACATTTTCACGGCCGGTCGACCTGGCCCGTTTCGATCAGCAAGGCTGGGAGACGAGTAATGATGATATCTGGTACATCGCTCTGTACTTATCTGGTCTCCCGCACTCCTCGCTGTTAACTCGCAGTCAAATTCGCACTCTACGCAAAGCCGATTCCATCGAAGCCAAGATGACCTCTTTCACCGAATGGTCGGAATAAGTCCGTGCATTACGATCCTTTACGGGGTTGTTTTGTATTGACTATTGGTCCACTCCAAGTCGATAACTGTTACTTTATACGCCATCTCTGCGTTGTATTTTTAGCTCCAAAGGACTACCCTTTTGGGGCCAACTTAAGAAGGGGGGGTTACCATGCGGATTATCTGTCTGGATCTCGACGAAGCCGTTCTCGATACCATGAACGGTCTGTTCCGCCCGGTGATCATCAGGGCGGCAGAAGCGAGCGGCAAGTCGGTAGTCATGGCTACTGAGTCGATCGGACGGGTGAGCGGCATCACCTTCACGTTTCCGGCCTGGTTCGCTGATCTCGGTCTTCCTGAGGTCGAGTGGGCTGCGCTCGAAGTCGCGCTTCGGGTCGACCTCGCGGCCCGCGCCCCGAGTTGTCTGTTCCCGGGTATGCGGCAGCTCCTCGAGAAGAACAAGTGCATGGGGGACCGCCAGGTCCTCGTCACTGCTGGCAATCTCGAGTACCAGCAGTGGAAGTTCAGTCTGCTCGATCTCGACGATATCTTCGCCGAAGAGGATCGTCATTTCGTGCCCATGAATGGTTCGAAGGCCGCTGCCATCGAGCCCTACCTGGCTCACGGTCAGGTCACCTTCATCGATGACAGTCCGAAGTGGCACCACGAGGTGGCAGCCAGGGGCTGGCCGGTGCGTTGCATTCGGACTCGCTGGCCGAACACCACCTACGCAGCTCCGCACATCGACGACGGCCGGCTGTGGCAGACGGCCACGACCGCCGAAGAACTTCAACAACTTCTCGAGCGAGGTGCTGCGTGATCCCTGGATTCGTCATTCGTCGTTCGACTCTGGCCGACCTCGAAGCGCTCGACGACCTGCTCGTCCTCGGCAGGCTCGTGAAGAGCGGACCTCCCGACTCGTTCACCCTCATGGCCGCCAAGCTCTGGGTCAACCCTGACGTCACCCTGTCGCTCGTGGCCTGCCCTGAAGGAGATCTGAAGCGTGTGGTGTCTCACGCTCAGCTGTGCCACAAGGCCACCAAGTCACGTAGTCGGGCGGAGCTCGAAGACGTGGCCACCCATCCTGACTACCTTCGGCGCGGCTTGTCCAGCGCTCTGCTCGGACGTCTCATCTGGAGCGCCCAGCACGACTGGGGGGTGGGGAGGATCGAGTGGATCTCCGAGGACATTCCGGATCGCACCGACGCGCGTCGGTTCTACCTCGAGGTCGTGGGTGCCAGGCTCGTGGACGGTACGGACAGCTGCTTCCGGCTGAACCTGCCGTACCAGGCCTCCGACTACATGCGCCCGCATTTCGTGAATCCGTTTCCGTGACGCTGACAACAGTGTCCAACCGCCGACCCCGCACCTTTCTGAGCATCGGCTCGGGAAAGGTGCGGGGTCGTCTGCTATCTGGCGAGTTTTCTCTTTAACTACTTTGTGTTAGGCTCCCTGGCAAATATGCGAATTATCCTGGTTCACGGTTATAAAGCTTCTCCCAAAACCCATTTCTGGCCCTGGTTGCAGCGCGAGTTGACAGATCGACGTTACGAGGTCTTGATGCCTGAGTTACCAACTCCAGAGACTCCGGATCGCGACGTCTGGACCAAGGCCTTGCTTGAGGCTGTCGGCCCCTTGTCAGATCAGGACATTGTGGTAGGTCATAGTTTAGGGGGAGCCGCAGCCTTGCGTTTGCTTGAGGCCGCCGAAGCTCGCACTACGCCACACGCCTGCGTTTTGATCTCGACCCCCTGGATGATCAAGGACGATCGTTTCCGGAGCTTCTTTTTGACCGAACTCGACCATGACGTGCTCATGTGGCGAGCTTCGAAGTTCGTGGTTGTGCATGCTAAGGACGACACGGTTATTCCGCTCAGTCATGCCGATCGTTACGCTCAAGTTTTTCACGCCGACCTCATTACTCCAGAAACGGGAGGACACTTTGAGGCTGCCGAACAGCCCGATATTCTGAACGCCATCATCAAGATCGCCGAAGAACCCATCATCTACGCCCCGGGCATGTCATTAGCCGACGAGTACGCCGACATTATTAAGTAAGTATGTTCACCGGCATCGTAAAAGGTCTGGCAACGATCGTCTCGGTTGAGAATCGAGAAGCTTTTTGCGTTCTAAAAATCGATGTCGCTGATTTGGTGCTAGATCCTAGGATCGGCGGTAGCGTGTCGATTAGCGGTGTGTGTCTGACGATTACCGAGGTCGACGGTTCGGTGCTGACTTTTGAGGTCATGAAGGAAACGCTGCTGCTAACAACCTTTGAGCACCTTCAAGTTGGTGACAAAGTAGGCATTGAAACCCCGTTACGCATGGGTGACGAGTTCGGTGGTCATATAGTTCAGGGCCATGTTGACGGTACGGCTGAGATCATCGGCAAAGAACAGGTCGGTGAAAATACACGTATGCGTTTTTGGGTGAGTGAAGACCTGGGTCGTCAGATTTTGCATAAAGGTTCGATAGCCGTTGATGGCATAAGTCTGACGGTCTGTGATCCCGTAGCCTATCCTAAGCAGACTGAGTCCCAAACGGTTCCGAAAACGTATTGCTTTGACGTGTGGTTATTGCCGCTCACTTTGGAGCGAACAACCTTGGGGTTTAAAGGGGTGGGGGAGAAGGTAAATATCGAAGTCGACTACATGGTTAAGATCTTGCTGAGCCGCAGGGACGCGATTGAGTAGGGACGACCGACCGACCTGTTCCTACTTGACGCTTTGGCCTGAGATCAGCAAGATGGCGGCCACTATGACATTTTTTGACGATACCCCTGAAGTTGTGCCGGCCAAGCGTCGTTTCACCCAAGCTGCCTGGTTTCCCTGGCTGATTGTGCTCGTGATTCTTGTGACCTTGCTGGTTATCTTTTCACCAGTGGTTTTTGTACGTGCCGGCCACCGCGGCGTCACTACTTTCTTTGGCGATACTCAGGGCGATCTCCTAGCCGAAGGAGCTCACTTCAAATATCCGCTGTTGCGTGTCCACCAGTTTGATGTCCGGACCCAGTCTCGTGATGTTTCAGCTGGCGTAGTGACAGAAGATATGCTGTTAGTGACGGCTGGTGTGACGGTGAGTTACCGTCTTGATGCGGATGAGCTTCGTCATACCTTTGAAGATGTAGGCAAGGATGTCGAAACCAAAATTATCGATCCAGCAACCAAAGAAGCTATTAACGTGGCAGCTACAAAGTTCACCGCTGAAGAACTCATCTCTAAGCGAGCAGACTTCAAGACGAGTGTGGCCGCTGAACTTGAAAATCGTCTAGCTGAGAGCGGAGTAATTGTAGAAAATGTAGCCATTGTCAGGGTTGATTTCTCGAATGCCCTCAAAGAGGCTTTTGAAGCCGAAACTGTTGCCGAGCAAGAACTTGCCGCCGCTAAGCTGCGTAGCGAAACTGCTGAGATCGATCAGGCCATCGAAACCAGTCTGTCTGAGTCCGAGCTTGAACGTATTCGCAACGTTGGTGAAGCCTTACGTGGCAATGAGGCTTACATCGAGTACGAGATCATGAAGAAGTGGAACGGTCGTACGCCTTTATATCTTGCGCCGCCGACTCCGGTGATTGTGAATGGTGAATAAGTGAGTTTACAAAGACGTCAGTCAGCGCTGTAATGAAAGCAGAAGACATGACTCCCCTGAAAATGGTGAGTCGTGTTTTTGTTTGGAGGCGGTCAGCTCACATTGGGGCGTCGGAGCCCGTCAGGGCGACTAGCTCAGGTGCGCCTTTGCCTGTTAGACTATTATTGTTAATACGTTTTTCTATGAAAATCGCGAATCACATGAAAGCAGTGACAGAAAGTCAGTTGTCAGCGTGGGCACATGAAGGAACGGTTGAGAGCGTAGAGAAAATACGTGCTTTCATAGACAAAACAGAGGATGAAGAACTGAGGGGATATGCAGAGTTGGCATACGGCGAGGCGTTGTATCTGGCCTACTCACCAACAAACGATGAGGAGGAACGCGACTTCCTACTTGGCAGAATGATTTTTCGCAACGAAACTCGCATGTGTGATTTATTCATGCAACAGATGCCACTCGAGCGATTAGTCGCGCAAGGGGAAGTTGATCATGATGTTCACGAGGTTCTCATGAAGGGAGCATCAGAATCGGAGCGTGAGACCTGGAAGTACAACTATTCCCCAGATTACTACGTATGCGAACAAGGGAAGCTAAAAGAAGTACAGGCAGAAATTGCCTATATCGAAGCTTGGCTTAAACAGGCAAAAAAGATGTTCAAAATTGATAAGTACCGTACTGCACCGGTCGAGGTGTATGAAAACATCCACGATGACGGCGAAGAGCCGGAGGACGAGAAGGCCTGTGCCTGTCGGTGCAGCCAGGCCATTTGAAAGTTAATAGTGATGCGTCGTCCGCTAGAGATTCCTATAAACATTATGCGAGCCAATTTTTAGGAAGAAAATTGTAGCGTCTGGCATACGCTTGAAAAGAATACGCAGGCTCGAGGTAGCTGAGATCGACCAAATATCATGAGCTTCAGGGCTGATGCGATGTAGCCTAAGTGATGGGTGGAGTGGATTTAGGCGAAATAGCTTTTCAGATTTGATGGCTTGTTTTTGCTTATCTGGAGGTAGTTTTCTAAAGGCTTTAACAAATTGCTCGTGATAAACAATCGTTTTTACGAGCATACCTATTCGACCAAATCCGCTAGCGATTTAGCTGTCACGAATAAGCCCTTGGCGTAAGCTCGATCAGCTTCCTTGGAAAGTTGGGTTAGCTCAGATTCACTAATGGGCTCAAGCTTGTCTTCTAAAATTAACTCTCTAACATAAGCACTGACGTTGCCATAGCCACGTTTCTTGGCACGCATTTTTATATCTTTAGCTTGCGTAGCGGTAACGGGGATCGATAAAATATGGCGCATAGGCATAGTTGAGTTTGGATCATACAAAAATCATACACTAGATAGATCGTCTGTCAAAAATGAGTTGTGCACGGACCCTTTTAATAATGATACGTCATCCCTTTCGTGATCGTAAATGCACGATAGAGTTGTTCGAGAAAGAAAATGTGTGCCAGATCGTGTGTAGTGGTCATGGGGGAGAGTGAGAGCAGGAGATCAGCGTCATCTTTGAGCTCTTTGGGCACCCCGTGCGGACCACCGAGCACGATCGTGAGCTTACGACCGTCATCGATCCAGCCCTGAAGTTTGGTCGCAAAGGCTTCGGAAGTGAATTGTTTACCCGTAGCTTCGAGCACGATCAAAAAACTGTCCTTGGGGACGGCTTCGGACAGGCGGTCATCGGTTTTGACCGTCTTGAAGTCGACTTCGGCAAACTTTTTAAGCCGAGTCGCAAATTCTTCTCCGATAAGATCGAATGAACCCTTGGGGAGAGAACCCACTGAAATGAAGGCGATTTTAAACATAAGAGCCAATCTTAGCAGAGAAATTCTTGTGCATCAAGGGTGGATAGATGACCTCACAGCAAAGCTTGACAGTCCTTTGTGGATTCGATACTATTCCGCAGCAATTCAGGGAAATCGTTCCCTTCAGAAATGAGGATTTGTCTCACACTTTGGCCCGAGACGAAACCTGCCTT
>JBBUCB010000020.1:0-6884 GCA_038058005.1 Patescibacteria group bacterium
CATTTTTACTCCGTAAACTGGAAAGTGTGGGCTAAGCCTTGGAGTTGAGCTCGTAAAGCGCCTTCATCGACGGCCGTGACTGCACCCGGCTCGTAATTACCGATATTGCTCGTAGCTAGGTGGAGAGAGACTTCGTAGCAACGGTCGTCTTTGAAGGTATGGAAGACGCGTGTGTCGAACTTGGTCCCATCGGCGGCTCCGCTGGACCAACCGTCAGCGTGTTCATACCAGGTAATCCCATCTTGGGTGTCGGTACTGGTAAGTTCAACCACTCCACGGCCATCCACCATAGTCTTACAATCGGCTTCGGTGGTGTCTTCGAGTACAGCGGCGGTGATCCAGGCTCCGGCTAGGTTGGTGTTGGCGTAGTCTGACTCGTTGAGCACAACAGTAGCGATTACCGGAACTGATCCTTGCTGCTCGTCTTCATTTACGAGCATGCTGCCGACTGGGTAGTCGCTCGAGTCGCCAGTTGAAGAGTTGAAATCGTCTGGGTATTGCAGACTGAAACCAAAGTCATTGTTCGTATACGTCTGCCAGTTGGTCGATTCTTCTGGAGTTGGTGCGGGTTCAGGTTTGTTGAAGTCCTTGATCCAAAAAACCGCGGCTACAATGAGCGCGACAGCTATCAAGGCTCCGATTATACGGTTTTGCGTTTGGGTTTCCATATATTTAAAGCGTACCCTGGGGTTTCAATAAAAGAAACACCCTCGCTCTCGGCGGCGGCCGAGGCGAGGGGTTGAGCGCGCCGACGTGATCTGCGACGACTGGGTTACTTGAGGATGACCTGGAAGACGATGGCATCCCAGTTGTGCAGTGCGTCCCAGACGTCACTATTCCGATGAGGCATCCTGGCAGGAAGCGGCATCGTCCGATTCGCGAGGTCCCATTCCGGCATGTCACGGATTCCGAGGATGTAGGGCGTCAGCACCACGTTCTCGAGGGGGCCGGTGACCGCCCGCGCGAACACGAAGCTGAAGTTGGCGTAACCGGTCAGGATGGTCGGAATCCAGTTTTCCATCCTGGCGATGATTCCGAGCAGGCGACGCAGGCAGTCCGCGTCCGACAGCTCGTGTACGTCGGGCATGTTGTCCACGGCGAGCCTCCGCCTGGTGGTCCCGAGCCCGAGCGCGATCGTTCTACGACGCTCCAGGCCACCATCTTGATACAGGAGATATTCCTCTCCGTTCTGCAGGTCCAGGAACAGGCCGCGGGGCAGATCGGACATGGGCACCCTCCGTGAAGCCACTTTGGCGAGAACATGTAAACAGAATACGTCAGCAATGTCGAGTTTTCACCCCTGCTCTCTACCCCCTACTCCATACACCCTGATACAATATCCCTGCTATGGCAAAAAAGGTGAAACGACGGTCTTCGGCTGCCGATTATTCTGAGCCGCTCTTGTCGGATGAAGTAAAAAAGAGCGTTGTAGCCATTATCATGATTGCCATTGGGGCAATTATGCTTTTGGCTGTCTTTGGTTTGGCTGGGGGAGTGGGCGATTGGGCCGACGGACAGATGGCCTGGGCTTTGGGTATTTCCCGCATCGTTGTTCCAATTTTGCTCATGATCATGGGGGCCAGTGTAGTCATGAAGGAATCCAGTCTGGTTAGCGCCCGCGGCTTGTTGTCATTATTTTTCTTTGTTTTAGGATTGAATGGATTGCTTAACTTACTTTTCGCTGCCGACCCCAATGACCTCGAGGCGGCCGCTCGGGCTGGCGGTGCCGTCGGTTCGTTGACATCGAACTTGTTGGTGGGCGCTATGGGCTTTTGGGTCGCTTTGATTATCGCAGCCAGCGTTTTCATGGTGTCGTTAATGGTGTTGTTTAATACTTCTGCGCAAACGATCGTTGGGGCTCCGCTCCGGTTCTTGAAGGGATCGAGTCATGATGAAGGAGAAGAAGGCGATGAAGACGAAGAGGTTGAGGAGGTTAGCGATGAGGCGGCTGAGGTTGAAGAGGTTGCTGAAGATGAGGAAGATGAAGAAGCGCCGGCTAAGGGCAAACTGGGCAAGATTGCAGCCGCCTTCATGTCGAAGAACGACGAGGAACAGGTGATGACTACGAGCGTGCAGCGAAAGATCGAAGTTCCTCTCGATTTACTCGATAACAAACGGGCTGAAGGTAAAGCTGGCGATATTGAGCGTAACCAGGAAATCATCGCTCGAACACTCGAACAATTCGGTATCAACGTGGAGATGAGCGAGGTGCGTGTTGGCCCAACGGTGGCTCAGTATTCATTCCGACCAGCGCAAGGCGTAAAACTCGCCCGCGTCATGGCTTTGCAAAATGACTTGGCCTTGGCTTTGGCCGCTCACCCTATTCGTATTGAAGCTCCAATTCCTGGCAAAGCGCTTGTTGGCGTTGAGGTTCCTAACCAAACCGTGGCTCGGGTAGGCCTTCGGGAGGGGATGGAGTCGAAAGAGTTCAACGCTCGTAAATCAGCTTTTGCAGTTCCGCTCGGTAAGGACATTTCCGGCGGCACCCCGATTCTTTACGTCGAGAAAGCTCCTCACATGTTGGTGGCTGGTGCTACGGGTTCCGGTAAATCGGTATGTTTGAACGGCATCATCATTTCGCTCCTGTACCAGAACGGTCCTGATGAGTTGAAGTTCATCATGGTCGATCCGAAACGCGTCGAACTTGGTGTCTACGCCGGTATCCCTCACTTGCTCGTGCCGCCGATCGTTAAGGCTGATGAGGCTGTGAACGCTTTGAAGTGGGCTGTTCGAGAAATGGAACGCCGTTTGGACTACTTGGCTAAGTTTGGAGCCCGCGATATCGACTCCTACAACGCCAAGAGTAAGGAGCGCATGCCGCGCATTGTCATTGTTATCGACGAGTTGGCCGATTTGATGATTCAGAACAAGCGGGAAGTTGAGGCAGTCATCGTACGTATCGCCCAGATGGCCCGTGCCGCCGGTATTCACTTGATCCTGGCTACGCAGCGACCATCGGTTGATGTTATTACCGGCACCATCAAGGCTAACATCCCAACTCGTTTGGCTTTTGCCGTGGCTTCTCAGGTCGACTCTAAGACGATCATCGATACTGCGGGTGCTGACAAGCTTCTTGGTCGTGGAGACATGCTGATGTCCACTCCTGAGCTTAGTAAACCGCGTCGTGTTCAAGGCGCGTACGTTTCTGACACAGAGATTGAGAAGGTCGTGAACTTCTTAAAGAAAAATAACCCACCTGATTACAACTATCAAATTACCGAAGGTGGTAACGGAGGCTCTGGGGGAGCTGCCTTCAACACCGAGGATGCCGATGTTCTGCTCGAGGACGCGATTAAGATCGCTATTGATGCTGGTCGAGTTTCAACTTCGTTCCTTCAGCGCCGCATGAAGATCGGTTATTCGCGTGCAGCTCGTATTGTCGACCTGATGCAAGAGATGGGCGTGGTTGGGGGAGCTGATGGGGCCAAGCCTCGTGAGGTGTTGATTTCTGAATGGCCGCCAGCCGGCATGAATGTCGGTCCTGACGAAGATTTTGATGAAAAGGCCGACGATGCCGAGGAACCAGCCGAAGAAGCTGCTGAGGACGTTGACGAAGACGAAATGGATGAAATCATGGAAGACGCCGATCCCGACGCGCCGGAAGAAGATGTGGACGAGGATACTGACGATGAAGATGATGACGAGGAAGACGATAAAAAGAAATCCAAAGACGACTTTTAATCAAACGCCGGCCTTAGGGCCGGTTTTTGGTTGCTTTGCATAATCGTCTGTCTAGGATAAAATCGCTGCGATCCCTATGGTCTTTGTGATGCGTAAATTGGACTCGGTGCCGGAGACGCTGGGCGAAAAGCTCCGTGCCCTTCGGCGTACGCAGGCCGTTAGTCTGCCGATGCTTGCAGAGAAGACGCGCATTCAGAAAAGATACCTCGAGGCACTCGAGCGCGGTCGTTACGACGAGTTACCTGAGCCTTTGTATACCAGAAACTTTCTTCGAGCTTACGCCCGAGCGCTGGGAGCTGATGAGGCCTACTTTTTAGAACTCTACGAAGAAGAGGTGGGGCAGATGGATTTGCTTGGGCCTCACCGGTTGCCACGTATGCGGGTGCGCAAAGGCCGCTTCTTTGTGTTGTCGCGCGTCACAGCGGCGATTGCCGTTGCCTTGCCGGCGGTAATTATCGTGGCGTATCTGCTCTGGCAGACTTCGTCGCTCTTGCGACCTCCTGAGGTGGTGATTACGACTCCTGATGATGGTGTGTCGGTGCAAACGGCTCTGCTACAAGTTGAGGGTTACGTTACTGACGATGACGTCACCGTGATGGTGAACAGTGAAACAGTAGTGATCGACGAAAGCTTGCACTTCGAGACAGAAGTCGACCTGACGCGGGGCTTGAATGTGGTGACGGTTCAAGCCAAGCGACGTTACTCGCGTGAAGCTGTGGTTTATCGCCGGGTTGTCTTTGATCCGGTGACGCCAAGCTCTTCGCAAGAATAGCGAGTGGATAAGTATCGTGACCCACTAGTGGGGTTGGGGTAAACTCTGTTCGTAAATTGTTCGTAGTTTAAATAGTCCTCACCCTAGCCCTCTCCCTAACCCTCACCCTTAATGAGGAAGGGGGTGCACTCAGTACCTTCCCCTCCCGGCGAGGGAGGGGGTAGGGGAGGATCAGAAGTTATTTTCATATTGTATATGGCAAAAGCAGGAGTAAACCCCCGGTTGGCAGCAGCGGCCGAGGCCATGAATCAAATCAAAGAGCGTTTTGGAGAAGGTAGCATCATGCGTTTCGGTGAGGCCAAGTCGACCAACGTTGACGCTATCCCGACCGGATGTTTGTCACTCGACCTTGCCTTGGGCGCCTTGGGTGTTCCGCGTGGTCGTGTGATCGAAATCTACGGACCAGAATCATCTGGTAAAACCACTTTGGCCCAGCACATTATTGCCGAGTGTCAGAAGAAGGGCGGCATCGCCGCTTTCGTGGACGCTGAGCATGCTCTCGATCCAGACTACGCCCGCAAGATTGGCGTGAATGTCGATGAACTCTTCATCTCCCAGCCTGACACCGGTGAGCAGGCCCTCGAGATCGTTGAAACGCTTGTCCGCTCAAACGCGATCGACGTGATCGTGGTTGACTCGGTGGCGGCTTTGACCCCAAAAGCCGAAATCGAAGGCGAGATGGGTGACAGTCACATGGGTTTGCAGGCTCGTCTGATGAGCCAGGCTCTGCGTAAGCTCACCGGCACGTTGTCCAAGACCGGTACGGTGCTGGTCTTCATCAACCAGATCCGTATGAAGATCGGAGTTATGTTCGGTAACCCTGAAACTACGCCGGGTGGAAACGCTTTGAAGTTCTACGCCTCGGTACGTATGGAAATTCGTCGCGCTGCTCAGATTAAACAGGGCGACAAGGTTATTGGTAACCGCGTAAAAGTAAAAATCGTTAAAAACAAAGTCGCTCCTCCCTTCCGTGTGGCTGAGTTCGACATCATGTACAACGAAGGTATCTCCGTGGCCGGTGACATGCTTGATCTGGGTGTTGTGGTTGGCTCCCTTGAAAAGCGTGGCAACAGCTACGTTTATGGAGAGGAAAAACTCGGTGTCGGTCGTGAGGTAGCTAAGCAGTATTTACGTGAACACCAAGATACGATGGATCGTTTGCGTGTGGCTACTCGTGAAGCAGCTCTCAAAGCCGAAGGCATTATCGGTACAGCCTTACCGTCTGGTGACGCCCCAGCCGAAGCCGCTGAGGAGGTATAAAGCTGCGCTTAGTAAAATCTATTGCCTAAATTTAATCCGATGTTATACTCCAGCTTAGGTCTCTTCCAGTATTTGCGGGACAAGACGCGATATTTTCTAGATCCATGTTTGGACGTCGTCGGGGTCTAAAACCCTGGCACATTCTCTCTCCTCACGTTCGCTATATGGGTCTGGTATTTTCTCTTCGCAGTTCTTGTCCTGCATATCCTGGGAGCGATGATCTTACTATTTGAGCTTAAATACCTTTAAAAATGAGTTTTTCGCAGGGATAAGCAATATTGACGCTTGTCAAGAAGCCTGTTATACTTCCGGTCGCGACCCCAAAAATCTTCACTCGTTTAGGCATGTTTGTGAGCCGCCTGAACGCTGCCGCAGTTGGCCGAAAGACCGCTGCCGTGGCGCCGGATAAAAACGAGCAATAGAAATTTCGGACACCTGCTTCGGCAAGGTGCCTTTTGCGTTTTATGTCAAAAACCATTGTTACCCAAATCGGAAACCGAAAAGCGTTCGCTGCCATCAACACGGCTGCTGACCTGCCTGACCTCATTGAGATCCAGAAGTCGTCCTACGACTGGTTCTTGGAGGAAGGTATTCGCGAGCTTTTCGATGAGATTTCTCCGATCAAAGACTTCATCGGTCGTGATCTTGAGCTTAACCTCGAGAATTATTACTTGGATGAGCCAAAATTTGATGAGAGTACCAGTCGCGCCAAGAACGTGACTTTTGAGGCGCCTTTGCGCGTAAAAGCCAAGCTTAAGAACCTACGCACCAACGAAAGTAAGGAGCAGGAGATTTATTTGGGTGATCTGCCTGTCATGACCCCGCGCGGTACGTTCATCATTAACGGTGTTGAGCGTGTTGTTGTCTCCCAGCTTGTCCGTTCAGCTGGTGCTTTCTTTACTGCCGAAGTGCTCCGCGGTCGTCGCTACTACGGCGCTAAGATCATCCCTAACCGCGGTGCTTGGTTGGAGTTTGAAACCGACGCTAAAAATGTTATCTGGGTTAAGATCGATCGTAAGCGTAAGGTTGCCGTAACCGCTTTGATGCGCGCTTTTGGTTACACCACCAACGAGGAGATCATGTCCTTGTTTACCGATGTCGATATTCACCCGATCGTGAAGTACATCGAATCCACGCTCCAGAAGGATGTCTCAAGCAACGAAGAAGAGGG
>JBBUCB010000020.1:6984-9079 GCA_038058005.1 Patescibacteria group bacterium
GAAATTATCCGTTTGAACATTACTCAGGAAGAACCAGACGATGTCGACCACCTGGGTAATCGCCGCGTGCGCTCAGTCGGTGAGCTCTTGCAGTCACGTTTCCGTATTGGTCTCGCTCGCATGGAGCGTATTGTGAAGGATCGTATGTCCACTCAGGATATCGATACTTTGACCCCTGGAAAGTTGATCAACGCCCGTCCAGTTATTGGTGCCGTGCGTGAGTTCTTCATGTCTTCCCAGTTGTCACAGTTCATGGACCAGACCAACCCTCTGGCCGAACTCGAGCACAAGCGCCGTTTGTCGGCTATGGGCCCTGGAGGTTTGTCCCGCGAGCGTGCCGGCTTTGAAGTTCGTGACGTACACACCACCCACTACGGCCGTATTTGTCCGATTGCTACTCCAGAAGGTCCGAACATCGGTCTGGTTGGTCACTTGGCCAGCTATGCTCGCGTGAACCCTTATGGTTTCATCGAGACTCCTTACCGCAAAGTTGTTCACAAGGGCGGCAAGACTCAGGTAACCGAAGAGATGGTGTACTTGAACGCTTTTACAGAAGAAAAGGCCGTTACCTGTCCAGCCACCGTCGTTCTCGATGCTAAGGGGTTCATCGTTGATGAATACGTCGAAGGCCGCGAGCACGGTGAGCCTCGTTTGGTACACGCTAAGGACGTGGAGTACATGGACGTGTCTACCACCCAGATTGTGTCCGTGGGTACGGCGCTTATCCCTTTTCTTGAACACGACGACGCTACCCGCGCCCTCATGGGTACGAACATGCAACGCCAAGCTGTGCCAACCGTGAAGCCGCAGGCTCCACTTATCGGTACCGGCATGGAGCGCCGTGCTGCTCTCGACTCTGGTCACGTTTTGGTGGCTGAGGAAGATGGTTCAGTAACTGAGGCCGATGGTGTGAAGATCACTGTCGATTACAAGAAGCGCGGCCTGGTTACCTACAAACTCAACAAGTATCTCCGTTCTAACAACTCGACCGCTATTACCCAGCGTCCAACCATCGTGGCTGGTATCAAGGTAAAGAAGGGCGATGTCTTGGCTGACGGTCCATCCGTACAAAACGGCGAACTGGCTCTTGGTCAGAACATGCTCGTGGCTTTCATGAGCTGGGGCGGTTACAACTACGAAGACGCCGTCATCATGTCGGAGCGCGTTGTTCAGGATGATCGTTTCACCACCATTCACTTGGAGCATCTCACACTTGATGTCCGCGATACCAAACTCGGACCGGAAATTGTTACCTCTGACATTCCAAACGTGTCGGAAGAGAAGTTGAAGAACTTGGATGCTGAAGGTGTTATCCGTATCGGTGCTGAAGTGAAGAGCGGCGACATTCTCGTTGGAAAGATCACGCCAAAGGGCGAGACCGAGCTTTCAGCAGAAGAGAAGCTTTTGCGTGCCATCTTCGGTGAGAAGGCTCGCGAGGTTCGTGACTCATCGCTCTATCTTGAGCATGGTCGCAAGGGTAAGGTTGTCGACATTAAGGTCTTCTCTCGTGAAGAGGGGGACAACTTGCCACCGGGCGTTATCAAGTCGATCCAGGTAACCATCGCTGACCTGCGCAAATTGCAGGCTGGTGACAAGGTGGCTGGTCGTCACGGTAACAAGGGTGTCGTGTCTATCGTTGTGCCGGTTGAAGACATGCCGTTCACAGAGGAAGGCCGCACGGTTGATGTGATTTTGACCCCGCTTGGTGTGGTGTCACGTATGAACCTTGGTCAGATTCTCGAAGTGCACCTTGGTTTGGCTGCTGACAAGCTTGGTTTCAACGTAGCCACGCCAGTTTTTGCTGGAGCTCCAGACCAAGCTATTCGTGAGCAGTTGGTTGAGGCTGGTTACCCAGAAAGTGGTCAGTTGCGCTTGATCGACGGTCGTACCGGAGATGCTTTCGAGCACCGCGTTACGGTTGGCATCATGTACATGCTCAAGCTGAACCACATGGTGGAAGACAAGATGCACCAGCGCTCGATCGGTCCGTACTCACTTATTACCCAGCAGCCGCTTGGTGGTAAGGCGCAGTTCGGTGGTCAGCGTTTCGGAGAAATGGAAGTTTGGGCCCTGGAAGCTTACGGTGCCGCTCACA
>JBBUCB010000021.1:0-5419 GCA_038058005.1 Patescibacteria group bacterium
CCCCAAAACCCCAAAACCCCAAAACCCCAAAACACCACAAGATAGAATCTTTGACGAAGAGTAAATGGAGCCTTTGGCTTCTCTGCTCTACTGGGATAGAGCCTTGGATGTTTGATGTTGGAAGGTTGCTTGATGGACTGAATACAGCGGCCAAAGAGGGATTATCTTGACCAAACCGCTTTATAGTCAAAATTTTGATTACAAGCTCATAGCCGAGTCCCAGTCTTCCTCAATATCCAGAGTAAACTGTGAAGGAGTAATCAATGGTTCCCTTGATCCAAACTCCCTAACATTGCGCAGGCTGATGCCTTGCCCCAAGCTCAACTCAGCCAAGGTATCAAATCCTCAGCCAGCCAAACTCTGGGAATGCGCATTTTGGAAGGTCCAGCGCTGGATTTGAAGACTCTTCTTTAATCAGGCTGTAATATTTAATTAGATGGCAAAGACTCCAGCTAGAGCTGACAAGCCTCCAACTCCAAAGGATAAGGTGCCAGCCGAAGAGAAACCTTAAAGGGCCAAGGCTGCTCCTATTCAGAAAGAGTTCAATGATTCAGGTACCCCAGTAGAGATTGCCTACGATTATGAGAAAGCAGAGGAGATCAAGTTTGACAAAGCAAGTTTGGAGAGTAACCCAGGAGAGTTTTTGAAGGCGAACAAACTCTACTCTCCATTCTATAAGTTCATGAAGGAGCAAGTGAAGGACAAAGCTCTGAGAGTAGCATTTGCTATGGAGCAAGCGAATGTAGTGAAGCTCATAAGGGGAAAGCATCCTCAGAGATAGGAAAGAGATTATGCAGCATGAAATTACTATGCAAGACTCGCCAGTGAATATCTCAAAGGTGATACGCTGGAGCAATTCTTTGACATTATCTAACAATCAGCTAATGAAGACTACCAGACAGCTCTTGGAATCCAGGAGATAAGAGAAGCTGAGAGGAAATAGAAAGCAAAGGAATCATTCCTGCAGCTGGGTACAAATTTCAAGAAGCTCAAGGAAAAGAGAGGCATCGATACTATTGAGAAGCTGTGCAATTTCCTCATTCTCCCAAAAGACTGCGAGTTTGTTATCCTGCTGTCTACTTACAATGACATGAACTCAGAGGAATCTGTGATTGAGTTTCCTTCATTGGCTCCAATGAAGATTGTACAGAAAGGCAGGCTTGATATGGCTTGCGCAAATCCAGATCATCCTTAATGCAAAGGGGAGGTACAGGAGGTAGCAGTAGTATCCCATGGGATTGATTATATCTTTTTCCATAGAGTATGCAAGCATACTTGCATGAAAGAGCCTCATCTCCCATTGCAGTATGCTAAGCTCTCAGCTGATCATAAGAAAACAGTGGATGAACTCCTAAAAGATGCATATCCCTTCCCTTGGGATGTAATCGGAAGCGCTGGACCAAATGGCCAAGATAGAACAACGGAACTTGCTGACTTGGAGATTGTCTTCGATTACTACAAGAAACAAAAAGAGAAAAGGGTTGCCCTACCAGGTTCTCCCTAAGTTTCAAAGAAAGAAGTAATACACAAACAACCTGCGGAAGCGAAAACTGCGAGGATGGCATGTGGGCCTAGGGCCAATTTAGATAGTCCGCTGCCGTCTGTGAAAGCAAATACCTTCTGATTCACATAATCCTTTGAGCTGAGATCGAGTCAGGCTCTTAACTCAGAGCCAGAGAAGTTCTATATCCATCGGCTCACTAGCCCACTCTCTCCAAGCATTGAGAATCGACATAGGATTCATAGCTTCAATAGCCCTCAGATCTCAATACGGAAGCTGATCGATAACCCGAAGATGCAAGGGCTCCTAGCCAACCACATGACTGAGTGCAAGAAGAGAGCAGGGGATGATCTGTTATCCAGAGCAGCTGCTATGATGATGTCCGAATTCCTCAAATATGTATGCGGAACCAGCATCAATTGCGGAATCAGCTCAAACCAATCAGTGCTATGAGCCATGGTGATGGATAATCTTGAAGCTCGAGGATTGATGTACCCTGAAGCGCTAGTGAAGAACTTCTTCCTCTATAGCACTACCATTGAGATCAGTGAGAAAAGCAAGCACAATGTGAGCATAGGCTACTGCATCCATCCTGAGGGGGAGGCTCAACTAGCATTTGCCACATCAGGAACTTTCAGCAAGGATGGCAGCAAACTTGAGAAGGGCATGATCTGCTTATTCATAGAGGTATGCTGAGCATTGGCAAAGGCAGGTATCATAGAGAGCAAATCAGACCCGGCTGTCCATTTCCATAGGATCAACGATGCAGAGTATGGGCTTGCCAAAGCGGAGACAGGCAGTTTGAAGGCAATGAAATGAGACTTCTATGATGACATCGGCTTTAAGAGTTGCTTCAGCCGGGCTGTAGGTGGTAAAGTGTCCGCTATGGCTTCACAAGACTGCAGCTATCTGCACTTATAGGACTTCGACAAGAAGCACATTCAGGCCAAAATGATCACAAAACGAGATGTTAACGACATAGAAAAGAGCGCTCGGAAAGCTTAAAGACATGCCAGGTTTGTTTACATACGAGAACTCTTCTCCAGATGCAAATTGGTCACTGAGAGAATGAAAGACCAAGCCAAGTATCTTGGAAAACGAGCCTGATTTGTGGACACTGATAAGCTGTTTAATGGGGAGCATGGTGTTGACATTGCTAAAACGGCCTTCAGCGCCTTGTCTAAGGACATGACTAAGGACTTCAAGAGTCGGGGTATTGATGAAGTGATAAGAGATCTGGCTGGAGAGATCCCTGAGGATACCACAATGTTTGAAATCTATGATGAGAGGAGGATAGAGGATGAAGATGTGGAGATGTTTGACGCCAGCAACGATGAAGAAGAGGACAAGGTTCAGCATGAAGGAAAACGAGAGGATCCTCCTTCTCAAGCTGTCATACCTGCAGATATAGCCAAGCTAGCAAGCGATCTCAGCTAATCTCATCAGATCGACATGGACTGCTTGGACGAGTTTGCGCTTGATATGATCCTGATTGACTACATCTTCGAGGGGATGGAAAAGGGAAAGGATCGAGATGAGATGATGCGTGTGGTCAAAGAAATCTCCCCAGAAGCACACTTTACAAGAAATACGACTGCCTTCAAAAACATCTGAAGTGTGAGTTCAAAACTACTGGAGAAAGAGGCACGCTTCAGGGATGTGCTTTACTCTTGACTTGGGAAGGCTGAACATCAGGTACGAAAGCTCTATTCTAACATTGCCCTTAGGGTTAGGCTCGAATACATTGTTAACCAGTGCAAGATGCTACAGAAATATGAAAGCCGAGTGAAGGAATTGTTCACACAAGATGCAAGCAAGGAACTCAAGAACTACTAGAGTGAAGTTCTGAAAGGATTAGAAGAGAAGATCAAGTACTGCAAAGCAGCTGAGTTGAGACTAGACATCGCCATAACAGCTATAGGCCTGCCAGGCTGACTGCTTGCGAAAACTTGCTCAGCCCCATCAAGATTAGAGGCTTACACTGATCTCATTGTGAGCAACTTTCTGAATCGATATGCTTTTGTCCAAGTTTACAACCAGCAATCACATGCAGTCGAGCTTGAGAGGAGTATGATTGCAGAGTATAGATCCATGCTTCAAGAGCATTGGAAGAGAAAGCGTGAAGAAGAAGAAGCTGAAGAATTGGAGACTGGGGTAGTCTAGGAAGGCGAAGGTGAAGAGGAGGAGGATGATCCAGAAGACGCAGCAGGCGATCCAGCTGAACAAGCTCCATAGCCATCTGAGCCTAAGCCTGTGAAGAGTAGTGACTAGATAAAGCCAGCTAAGAAGCAAAATAACTCTCAACCAGCCAAGCAAGGGAGTCAGCCTCAAGACAAGAAGTAGCCGCAGAAGGAAGCTAATGAGAATCAAAATGAGGAAGTAAAAGTGCCATACGTTTCAAAGGTTTTGGCTTAGCTCTCACATCATGCTGCTGATGTTGAAGGAAGCTAGCCTGTAAAGGTTGTTGAGAATGCAGAGAACCCAGAATCAGCACAACCTGAAATCTCAGAGAATTTCCCAGTCGATTACATGCCAGGCGGAGCAATTCCTCAAGTTGAGGACAAACCAATGGATAGTGGGCCTTAAGCAATTAAGAATTTTGAGTAAACTTCTCAGTCATCGAGTCTTCTTCCATATTCCTTCAGTAGTGTGAGGAGCATTGTTCATCGTCTATGTTCCATTCAAGCTGGGTATGCCTCACTCCGCTGATAGCAAGCATCCCCATTCGAGATGTTTCTCTGATTCCTCATTAATCAAGCTAAAACTTGAGTTGCTTCATCTCATCTTGGAATTAACATGAGGAAATATGGTTGCCTCAGAAGAATTCCTGACTTCAATCGATGGCTTATTAAGCTCAGAGCTTCTTAGTGAGCTGTACCCGGAGTCTGGACTGCTCTCCTCTCAATTCATGGAGGTAAAGATGGATATGCTGTGGGGATGGACTCACTTCTCAGATTTCATAGTTTGGCCTGAAGCTCCATTAATCAAATTTCATAATTAAAATGGCAACTCAGACTTCAAATGGAGAAGCGCTGACTTGAGGTCTGGGTTGCATCCAGCTCATGGAAAGTCCGAGGAAAAGCTTCCTTGGAGATCAAGGTAGTAGGAGGACTCCATTAAGAGGCTGTTAACCTCACATGGAACTTAGTTTGGGTGCTCAACTTTGAGAAATGGCCATTTGGGCCAAATGGGGACTTGGAAACCCAAGAATTCCAAGCATGCTTCATACATAGAAGCTCAACTTGATCTGAAAATGAGGGAAACGATCAATGATACCTTCTAGTCTTGCTTGCTGCAAGATATAGACACTCAATGAAGCTTGCTTGGGAGATATGGACGACTTATCGTGACTTAGAGTATATTAAGGACTTTAAGCATGAATTCTTAAAACTGCTCCGGCTTCTTCTCACTGCTCTGGAGCTTGGCATTCTGAAGCCTATTGTTCATCTCCTCATACTCTTTGTCGTAGTCATGCTCCACTTCAACAATAGGAGCTTTCTCAGCTGGAGTAGCGAACTTGTTCTCAGCTCCCAAGAGCTGCTTTCTTCGCTTGGACTCAATCTTGAGCTTTCTTCCTTTGATAGCTGGCTGTTCAGGTCGCTTGCTCAACTCATCAAACTTGAAAACTGGTTCTTCCTTCTCAGTTGCTAGTGTATCAATAGATATGGCGAATGGGGAAACATCATCCTTGATTGGTTCCACAACTGGATCAGGTTCTTAAGCTCTTGCAAGCTCCTCAGCATGAGCTGGAGATGCAGGTTTGGGACTATTGAGCTTGTGAATGCTCTAAGCTCTTCGAACTCCTAAAGGTTTTCAGTTCTCTTTCAAAGCATAAACTGCTCTTCCTTTGTTGCCTATGAATGATCAATGGGACTTACTGCTTTGAAGCTCTGAGCTGCAGAGGAGTTGGTAGATGTC
>JBBUCB010000022.1:0-2582 GCA_038058005.1 Patescibacteria group bacterium
CAGCGATCTCGCGATCAAACTGAAGCTGTTCGAGTTTGGTGTACTTCTTGAGCTCACCCTTCTCACGCTTGTCCTTCAAGTCGAGGTAGTGACGGATGAGGCGCTGGAGCTGGCCGTAGTTGGTGAGCGTACCGCCCAACCAACGCATATCCACGAATGGCATGCCGCAGTCCATAGCGTACTTAGCCACAATATCCTGGGCCTGTGGCTTGGTGCCGACAAACAAGATGCTGCCGCCACGAGATACGGTCTGGGTAACAAAATTGAGGGCTTGCTCGAGTTTCTCGGCAGTCTTCTCAACGTTGATGATGTGGACTCCGCCACGTTCACCAAAGATGTATTGCTTCATTTTTGGGTGCCACTTAGACGATTGGTGTCCAAAGTGCACACCCGCCTTGAGCATCTCAAGGGATGATGGGATCTTCATAACAATGTTCCTTTTAACCTCGATCAAGCCTCGCGACAGGCCCCCAGGCTCAGTTGAGCTTCCCCCTCCCGATGAGGGAGGGGCCAGGGGAGGATCTGGCACTTTATGTACGGCCTAATCTGTGGGATGAAATTCTTTAAATTCGCCTTTTTCAAGGGCGCCAAAAGTTTACTCAATCCGATTAGAAACGTCAAATCTCTGCCGTGGGGCTCGAATTGACTTTTTGGCTAAAATGAGGTATAAATATAGCCGTCAATTGCCGATAACCCACTCGGCAATTCCACCCCGGAAGCCCCATGTACACCCGTCCCGTTCGTTTCCACTGCACCAACATCGGTGACCCGCGGCTTGAGCTCTGGCCCCGGTACCTGTCGAACGACGCCTATGTGCAGGCGGTCATGCACGAGCTCGAGCTGTGCGACTTCATCGTTCAGCAGCTCCAGCTGCCCGAGGCCGGCAACATCATCTACCTGCTCGTCGGTGACTACCGGAGATCGCGGCTCCTAGCTCTCGACCTCAAAGGTCCGCGCGGAGTGGTCTTCATCCTCAAGGACACGGGCTCGAGCGACCCCGAGGTCATCAAGACCGCGCCCGCGAACCTCGCGATCGTGCTGAACGAGCTGATCGTTGGCGGGCACCCGAATGCCGATAGCTGGCTCGAGCTCGAAGCTCACCAGAACAGTCGGCTGTCGTCGCTGCACATCAGCCCGACCGAGCCGAGCGTCGAGCTCCCGCCCGTGTTCGTCACGCACACGGATGGCACCTACCACTAGTCGCTGCCAACTCCTCGGCCGCGATCCCTGCCCCGCCCGGTCAATTGACCGAGGCGGGCGCTGTGTTTTTAATGCGAAAAGTCGACCGGATAATCCGATCGACTCACGAAGTCTTCTTCAGCATCGGAAAGAGTTCTTCGAGTTGTGCCTGAACTCGACGATCCTCCTCTGCGGAATGCTCGAAGACCCAAGCTAGCTGCCCACACCTGGCACACAGCAGGTAGCTGGTCCCATGCCGCTTCGGAGTGAGCGAGAAGTTGTCTCTCGCGGAGTTCCGATAGGCGTCGGTTAGCCGTCCCTTGCCAGCCGGGCAATGCGGACAGGCCACCGGCTTCTCAGCCTGACTCTCGAAGCCCTTCGCCAGTCGACGACAGTAATCGACGAGCGAACGTCCCTGGTCCTTCACGCCATACAGCGCCGAGCACACGTCACAGCGGAGATAGGCCAGGACCTTGATGTAGACCGGGATGCCGATGACCCCACGAGTGGTTTCACCAGCGCGCCGCTCTTCGAAGTGCAGGGTAAGCACCCCGCCTTCCTCTCCAGTCGTCTTTTTTGGGCAAGCCTCATGCGGCTCGCCCGCTTGACGCGGACCGAACTGCGCCACCTTGCCTCCTCGAACTTGAGCGTATCACGAATCCCGAACCTCACGTAGCCGCCTGCAGTTCCCGCATGCGCTTCACGACGTCCTCCACGAACTCGTCGAGATCGCGCAAGGGTTTCTCCTCGACGGCGACCTGCACCTGCTGGAAGTAGCTCGGGAGCCGACTACCCCCGTGCACGAGCACAAAGTGAATCCGACGCACACGGAGCTCTTCGGCGAGCTCACGATGCAGGTCATCTCCATCCAGCCCCGGCCCGCCCATCTTGTTGTCGCAGAGGATGGCGCCGATCTCGGGGTTGGCCCGAAAGACCTCGATACCTTCCTTGGCGTGACAGGCGGTGAACACCTGAACGCCGCAAGCCCCGCGAAAGAGCAGTGCCAGCCAATCTCGAATATCCTGATCATCCTCCACGATCAGTACAGCCTCGCCCATCACTGACCCCCAGGCTCATATCGAGCGGCTATTTCATAAACCTTTTTACTGGATGTAACAAATGACTGTGTTGATAAATAGTTTATTGGATAAACATCGCGTCTCCGAAAGAGAAGAAGCGGTAATGATTTTTCTTAGCCTCCTCGTAAGCGGCCAGGATCGCCTCGCGACCCGCCAGAGCTGAAACGAGTACGAGCAAGGTCGACTTAGGCAAATGGAAATTGGTGATGAGACCGTCGATAATCTTAAACTCGTAACCTGGTGTAATAAACATATTCACGTCGCCTTCGTAAGCTTGGAGCGCATGCACGCTTGCAATATGACTGCCCCTCCTAGCCTCCCCAT
>JBBUCB010000022.1:2682-6027 GCA_038058005.1 Patescibacteria group bacterium
AGCTGGGGAGGGAAGCTACTGCTTCCAGTACACGCGTGGTCGTGGTTCCAACAGCAATGATACGACGACCTTCGCGTTTTGCGTCGTTGATGCGAGTCGCGACATCGGCGGGTACGCTCACCCACTCGCTGTGCATTTTATGCTCTTCGAGGGTGTCGACCTGGACCGGGCGAAACGTTCCGATACCGACATGCAGCACGACGTACTCGATCTGAACGCCCTTGGCTTTTATTTTCTCAAGGAGCTCATCGGTGAAGTGAAAGCCTGCCGTGGGAGCTGCGACTGAGCCGACTTCTTTGGCGTAGATGGTCTGATAATGATCAATGCGAGCCTCCCCTAACCCCTCCATGGTTGGAGGGGAACTCTTCTGTTTAATGTATGGGGGAATTGGAATCTGACCGTGGTCATCGCAGAGCTGCATCATCTCGACGGCCGTCAGGCCGGTACGCATGGTAACAAGTCCGTCATTGGATTTGGACTCGGTCAAAAATGTACGATCGTGCATTTTTGCCCTCGAACCTACCGGAAATTTCTTCCCCGGCTTCAGCAAACATTCGATCCGATCGTTGGTGATCCGCAAAACAAATATCTCAACTCCCCCTTCGACTAACCGGGCCTTAAAGACTTTTGAGGTGTTGAAAACCAGAACGTCGCCGGGCTTGAGAAGATCTGGAATATCAAAAAAATGCCGGTGCTCGACCTGGCCCGCAACTGGACCTCCCCCTACCCCCCTCCTTGTTACGGAGGGGATGCGACTCAGCACCATCAGCTTGGAATGATCCCGTGGTTCCACCGAACGCTGGGCAATAAAGCTTTCGGGGAGATCATAGTTAAATAGCTCAATGTTTGTGCCCATAACGCCCTGGAGGATACCTGCATTTTGTATATCTGACCATTTCGTTATTTACGTGGTCAGCCCTGAGGACGACGAAGGGTTGACAAAAACCCTGGATTTTATTACTCTACAGGCAACATTTTTGCTATGAAACCTACCATTCATCCTGAATACTACTCAAACGCCGTAATCGCTTGCGCCTGCGGTGCCGAATACAAGACTGGCTCGAGCCAAGAGCGTATCGAGATCGAACTTTGTGCTGCCTGCCACCCATTCTTTACTGGTAAGCAGAAGATCGTCGACAGCGCCCGCCGCGTTGAGAAGTTCTCTGACCGCACCACCAAGAAGGTTGCTGACGTTAAAACTTCCAAAGACAAGGCCGCCGAAAAAGCTGCTCGCGCCCAAAAGAAAGCTGAAAAGAAGGCTTCTAAGGACACCAGCATCAAGACCAGCCGTTCTTAGCTACCACAAAAACACTTTGCCCTTAGGCAGAGTGTTTTTGTTTACGGACACGGCAGAGCCGTGTCCTAACGGGCTATAATGCAAATATGGAATTTGATCGAATGATCGCCGACAAACGTAAAGAGTTCGAACGCCTGGAGCAGGAGCTCATGAATCCTGCCGTGCTTGGTAATCGCAAATCTTTGCGGGAGGTAAACATGGCCTACCAAGGCCTCAAGCAATCTTTAGCTATTGCCGACGTTTATCAACACATCGCCAGAAATCTCGAGAGCGCTCAAGCCACGCTTCAAGATCCCGATCCGGAGATGCGAGCCATGGCAGAAGCCGAGGTCGCTGAGCTTGAAGCAAAACTCCCTGAGGCCGAGCGAGCACTTGAGATCGCTATGCTCCCGAAAGATCCGGTTGATGAACATGATGCCATTGTTGAAATTCGTGCCGGCACCGGTGGTGATGAAGCTGCGTTGTTTGCGGCCGACCTGTACCGCATGTACACCCGCTACGGCGAACGCAACGGTTGGAAGACCACACTCGTCACCCAAAGCCAAAACGATCTAGGTGGCTTCAAAGAAATCATTATCGAAATTGCAGGAGCTGGTGTTTATGGCGTCATGAAACTCGAAAGTGGCGTACACCGTGTGCAGCGTGTGCCGACTACGGAAAAAGCTGGCCGTATCCATACCTCAACTGTCACCGTTGCCGTTCTGCCTAAACTCGAGGAAGAAGAATTCGATATCAACCCGAAGGATATTAAGATTGAAGCCACGACCTCCCAAGGAGCCGGTGGACAAAGTGTGAACACCACCTACTCTAGCTGTCGAGCTGTCCACATCCCGACCGGCATCACCGTGGTTTGTCAGGACGAGCGTTCGTTTAGTCAAAATCGAGATCGAGCCTTGTCTGTCTTACGTTCTCGCGTTTATGCGCAGGAACAAGAAAAGAAACGAGCTGAGCTTGAGGCTGAACGCAAGGGCCAAATTGGTACCGGTGATCGCTCCGAAAAAATCCGTACTTATAACTTCCCACAAGACCGCATCACCGATCATCGCCTAAAACAGTCATGGCACAACTTGCCAGGTATTCTCGATGGCGCTATTCAAGAGATTATCGACGCCCTGCGCTTAGCTTCACGCAACCAGCGCCTAGCGGTTGGTGACGATGAGGAGTAACGACCTCCCCCTAACCCCCTCCTTTTGAAGGAGGGGAAGCAATCCCGAGCGTATGAGCACGATGACTATTTTTGAGGCCCTGACTTGGGCAGCGGACAAGCTCAAGGCCGCCGTGCCTGAGCAGGTTTTGGGTGCTCGCAGTCCAAAGCTCGATGCCCAAGTTTTGCTAGCAGCGTGCCTCGATAAGCCCACCTCCTATCTCTTTGCCCACGGCGATGAGCAGCTCGACAATGTCATCAGCGATCGTTTCATGCGGCTTGTCGATCGCCGGGCCCGACATGAACCTGTCGCGTACTTGCTAGGAGAAAAAGACTTTTACCGACGTACGTTTGCGGTCACACCAGCTACGCTTATCCCCCGCCCTGAAACAGAACTGCTCGTCGACCTCGTGCGTCAGGAAGTCGACAATAATTGTTTGATCGTTGACGTCGGTACTGGCAGCGGGGCGATCGCTATTACCCTAGCAGCTGAGACGGAGTGCGAGGTAATCGCAACCGATCTATCGCATGAAGCCTTGAAAGTCGCTCATCAAAATGCCAAACGCCATGAAGTCGCCGACAAGGTCGCTTTTCTTGAGGGCAATCTCTTAAAGCCATTTTTTGAAAGTTATAACGCCTGGTCTCCGCGTTCTCGGCCAGCCACCTTGTTAGTCGCCGCCAATCTCCCTTATCTCACCGGCCGGCAATGGGAGTTGCTGGACGCTGACGTAAAGAACTATGAACCACAAACCGCCCTGGTGGGCGGTTTGGATGGGCTCGAATTGTATGACGAGCTTTTGATGCAACTTGCGGCGCGTCGGAAAGATCTTCCAAAGGCCGTTAAAGTTTTCTTCGAGATCGATCCGTCTCAGGCCAGTACTACCGTCGCTTTGATTCGCCATTA
>JBBUCB010000023.1:0-10511 GCA_038058005.1 Patescibacteria group bacterium
GTGTGGTCGCAATTAGGCGAGGAGAAAAGTCGCTTTACGGTTACGGGCTTTGCGACTGACGCGCCTTTAGCGGTGGCGATTGCTGATGTTGATAACGATTGGGAAAAAGAAATCGTTGTCTTTTCTGAGAGCGGAGAATCACGTGTGGCTGTCTACAATGTGGACGGCACGCGGGTTGTCGACTTCATCGCTTTTCCTGGTGAGATGCAAGGCGTTCGCGTCGACGTTGGCGATCTTGACGATGATTATCGCGACGAGATTATTACTGTCGGTGGCGTTGGAGCATCGGCTCAAGTGCGTATTTACAATAAGATCGGAGCTTACTGGGGCGGGTTTGCCGTTCCGCAGGCTGAAGCGACCTCACAACTTCGCCTGAGCGTGGCTGACATTGATGTCAACGGAGAGCCGGACATCGTAGTCGCCCCACAGTCAGTTGCCGGTAATGTGAGTGTCTATTCGTTAACCGGTGATTTGTTAAATTACGTGGGTGAAAATATTGTCGGAGCAAAGGGTGGCTATTTGGCTGCCTGGTAATGACCCCCTCCGACTCCCCCTTGGCAGGGGGAGGGAGGCGAAATGCAAAATGTATATGGACAAAAAAACAGTGTTAGTCACAGGTGGTGCCGGGTTTATTGGATCATTTTTGTGCGACGCGTTACTCAAGGAGGGGGATCGGGTCATTTGTATCGATAATTTCTCAACCGGTCACGTTCGGAATATCGAACCCATGTTGAGAAACCCTGATTTTCAATTTTTGAGACTCGATATCAACGAGCCTTTCGATCTTGAAGCTTTTCCTGAGCTTGAGCCATTTAAGGTGAAGTTTTTGGGCGTGCAAGAGATCTATCATTTGGCCATGCCAACCGTGGTGAAAGGCTACGAGCAATATAAGATGCAGATTCTGTTGGCCAACTCGGCGGGTACACGTAATGTTCTCGACGTTGCCGTGAAATATAAGTCTCGTGTTTTGCTGGCCTCAGCCGGAACCGTTTATGGCAGCCGTGCTCAGGATACTGATGGCGTTGACGAAACCGAACTTGGTATTGTTGACCATCTCAATCCGCGCGCAGCTTTAAATGAAGGCAAGCGTTTTGCGGAGACTATGTTTGCCACCTATGCCGATGTGTACGGACTCGATGCCAAGATCGCGCGCATCTTCCGCACCTATGGCCCACGCATGCCGCTGTTTCACGGACACCAAATTCCGGATTTCGTTTTGAACGTGCTCGACGGCAAGAGCATCGTGATCATGGGTGACGAGTCGACGACAACTGCACTAGTGTATGTCTCTGACATCGTGGATGGCCTCATGCGACTCATGCGGGCCGAGAAGGGCATCGGTCCCGTGAATTTGGGGAGTGATGTCAATCTCAAAATCGCCGAGGTCGCTAAGAAAATTATGGCCTTGGCAGAGAGCGAAGTGGCCATTGAATTTGAGCCTCAGTTGGCGCATATGATCCCATTGGCTATACCCAATCTGGGTAAGGCTCGAGAGCAGTTGGGCTGGCTGCCGCTCGTGCGTTTGGACGACGGTTTGAAGAAGACTATCGATTATGTTCGGGCCAATAAGTTGCTGTTGACGAACGGCGGGTAGGGGGCTAACGTCTTCGTGTCTATGCGCATTGTGGCCGTCATACCTGCCTATAACGAAGAGACCCGGATTGGCGCGGCTGTTCGTGACGCTTTGGCGTACACGCAGGCGGTGGTCGTCGTCGATGACAGGAGTCGCGATCGCTCTGGTCAGATTGCTAAAGAAGCCGGAGCCATCGTGCTCACACATCATCTCAATCGTGGTCAGGGTGCAGCTTTGCAAACGGCTACGGACTACGCGCTGCGGTATCTCAATCCCGACATCATTGTGCACTTCGATGCCGACGGCCAGATGCAGGGGAGTGATATCGAGGGCCTGGTGACTCCGATCATGAGGGGTGAGGCAGATATCGTGCTTGGTTCTCGTTTTCTTGGGAAGCAGGCTGAGAATATGCCGCGCTTTCGTCGCCTGGTCTTGAGGGCCAGTGTGGTATTCACGCTGGCGTTATCGGGCCTTAGGATTAGCGACCCCCATAATGGTTTTCGAGCCTTGTCTCGTGAGGCCGCTCGGGATATTCGGATTACCCTGGATCGCATGGCTCACGCCTCTGAGATTCTGGATCTCATCATCGTGGCCTCGTTACGCTTTCGAGAACACCCGGTGACGATTCGTTACACGGCCGAGACCCTCGAGAAGAGTCCTTCGACCTGGCGAGCCTTCGGAATCGTGAAGGATCTCTTGAAAAAGAAATTTGTTCGCTAATATGGTTTTTCAAATTGCTCTCATCGCCTTCGCTGTCTTCGCCATCGTAAAAACTCGGAAACAATACCAGGCGCGTAAAGTGTCTAAATATTGGTTTATCGTCTTTGCTGTTTTTTGGACGTTGGTGGCTATTGCGGCTATAACGCCCCAGACGACAGATATCGTGGCGAGCTATGTTGGCGTGGGCCGGGGTGCTGACTTGCTCGTGTACATTGGTGTCGTGGTCCTATTCTACGTTGTCCACCGTCTACTCTTGAAGCAGCAGCAGCTCTCCGATGAGATCACTGAGCTTGTACGCCAAGCGGCGATTGAGCGCGTGTCGACCCCCTCTAACTCCCCCTTAACAGGGGGAGAAGCAAAGTAATATGCAACCAAAAATTACCATCGTGTACCTGTGCTACGGCATGAGAACGTATTTGCGAGAAATCGTCGACGCCGTTGCCAAGCTCGATTACCCTAAGGACCGCCTGACGTTTATTTTGGTACCAGCCGGTTCACCGGACGGCATTGCTGATGTTATCCGGGCCGAGGTCTTGCCGCGTTCCGGTCAAGATCTTCCTGAGGTGGTGTTGCTCGACGATGGCCAGAACCACGGCTTTGCTGGGAACAATAATTTGGCACTGCGTTATGCGCTTGAGAAGAATTTTGATTATGCATTTTTGCACAATGGCGATCTGAAGCTCGCTCCTGACTCGTTGACTGAGGCTGTTCGCTTAGCCGAAGCCTCACCCGAGGTTGGCTCGGTGCAATGCTTAGTTCGCTATTGGCAGGAACAGGATAAAGTTAATGTTACTGGGGGAGTCATTCACATTGCTGGTTACGGTTTTGCTCGCGACAACGGTAAACAGATGAGTGAGATCATGGTCAAGGATGGGGAAGACATTGCCTACGCTAGCGGTGCGGCGGTTTTGTATCGCGTCTCGGCTTTGCAGAAAGTTGGTTTGCTCGAGGAAGGTTTCTTCATGTATCACGAAGATCTCGAGCTTGGGATGCGTTTACGCTTTGCGGGTTATCGCAATATTTTAGCCGCTAAGTCATTCGCTTTTCACGATTATAAATTCAGCCGTAATCCCAAGAAGTTTGCTTGGATGGAACTGTATCGTAATCTCGTGGTGCTCGCCTATTACAAGCCGGCCACCTTATTCCTGTTTTCGCCTTTGTTGGTGGGTATCGAGCTTGGCACCTGGTTAATGGCGCTGAAAGGTGGCTGGATCAAAGCCAAGTTTTGGGCTTTTGGACAGTGGTTTTACCCACGGACGTGGAAGCTGTTATGGAGCATGCGTAAGCGAGCACAGTCCCTACGCGTTATTAAAGATGCAGACTTTCTCAAGTTTGTGGTTGGTAAGATTGAAGCCCAAGAAATTGCCAGTCCCCTCATGGATAAGCTGATTAACCCCGCTGTTGACGAGGCTTTCCAGGCGGGGCGTAGGATTGTGAAGTGGTAGGAACAGAGCGATATGATTGCCCCCTCTAACTCCCCCATGCCTGGGGGAGGACGCAATATGCGAATTGCAATCGTGACACCTGTCTACCCGCCCTACAGAGGAGGCATGGGGTCGGTGGCTGCACGTGATGCCCATGAGCTCAAGGCTCGTGGTCTTGAGGTTTCGGTTTTTACGCCGGACTATCGTGATCGAGACCAGAATCCTGAGGCTGAATATCTCGCGCCTATTTTTGCTTTTGGTAATGCCGCTGTCTTACCGCAGCTGGTCAAGAAGCTCGATGGTCATGATTTGGCGCACTTGCATTACACTTTTTATGGCGCAGATATTTTTGTATGGTTGTGGTCGATTTTGCGTCGTAAGCCGTACGTGTTGACTTACCACATGCAACCGAAGACAGGCGATTGGCGCGATTTTGTTTTTCGTTTGCACCGCGTGTTCATCGAACCCTTGATTGTGCGACAAGCCAGGGCGGTGCTCGTGAGTTCGCTTGATTATGCTCAATCAATCGGGTTGCGACACGCGCAGTTGATCGACATGCCCTTTGGCGTGGACGAACAGCGCTTTACGACCGGGCGAGATGGTGCTTTCCGGGACCAGCACGGGATTCCGGTTGAGGCCTGCGTGTTTATTTTTGTTGGCGGTCTGGATCGAGCTCACTCCTTTAAGGGTGTTGACGTGCTGATTCGGGCCGCCGCTTTGCTTGATGCTAAAAAAGATTGGCGGCTGTTGATTGTTGGTGATGGCGATATGCGGAAGTCTTATGCCGGTCTTGCCCAGGCGCTCGGTCTGGCCGACCGGGTGGTGTTTGCGGGCGCACTGGTAGATGCGGATTTGCCGCGAGCCTACAAAGCGGCCGATGTCCACGTGCTACCATCGACCACTAAGAGCGAGGCTTTTGGGCTCGTGACGCTCGAAGCGGCGGCCACTGGACTACCCTCGATCGTGTCCGATCTTCCCGGGGTGCGCACGCTCGTGACTAACGGAGAAACGGGTTTTGTGGTTGAGTCAGGGATTGAAGAGTCCTTGGAGGAGGCGATGCAGAAATTTCTCAACAATCCTTATTTGGCTCGAGAGATGGGGCTCAAAGCGCGTAGGCGGGTAGAGGTCGGTTACACCAACAAGAGCCTTGCGGATCGCTTGGTTGGGGTGTACAAAAGGATCACTGCTTTATCGTAGCTATGAAGATTGGGATTATTACCAATCTCTATCCGCCGCATACCCGGGGCGGGGCTGAGAATGTTATTGTGCGTACTGTTGGCCAATTGCTTGCAATGGGACACGATGTTTTTGTCATTACCGGACAGCCAAGAAAATTTGGTAAACACATTGCGCTTGATCGTTCAAGCACTGAGCGCGTGTACCGATTTTTTCCAGGCAACATTTACTTTACCCTCGACGACTATAAGTATCCCAAGTTTTTACGTTTATTTTGGCACATCATCGACGCCTTTGGTTGGAACTCAGCAGCCAATGTACGCAAGATCTTGGCCGACGAACATCCCGACGTCGTTATCACTCACAACCTGAAGGGGATAGGTTTAAATACGCCGCGGGTGATCCGAGCTGAAAATATTCCCCACATTCACGTGCTGCACGATCTACAGCTGTTGTATCCTTCCGGTCTCTTGTTGGCTGGTCAGGAGCGTTTAGCTTTCTGGGCTAAGCCGTTTTATCGCTTGTACCAGTATTTTTGCCGTATTCGTATTGGCGATCCGGCCATTGTGTTGTCGCCCTCGGAATATCTGAAGACGGCCTATCTTGAGGCTGGTTTTTTTGCAAACACCAAGATCAGAGTTTTGCGGAACCCACCACCTACTTACAGCACACCTCGGCCCTTGCAGCGACCACCTGGACCGCTCAGACTTTTTTTCGTTGGTCAGCTCGCTAGTCACAAAGGCATCGAGTTTTTACTTGAAGCGTATAAACATTTGCCTCAGGATCGACGCTTGTTGATTGTTGGCGACGGCACGCTGCGCCCACTTGTGGAACGCGCCGCTGAGCAGGACAAAAACATTCGCTACTTGGGCTATATGCCGCCAGGAGAGTTGAGCAAGTTTTTTTCCGTGGTCGACGTCATCGTGGTGCCGTCCTTGTGTTATGAAAATTCGCCGACCGTCATCTACGAGGCTTTGAATGCCGGTCTACCGGTCATTGCGTCACGTATCGGCGGGGTGGGCGAGTTAATCCAGGAAGGAGTGTCGGGCTATTTGTTTACGCCAGGAGATCAAAAAGATTTTATTCGTGCCGTTGAAGAATTGGATTTCCACAAAGAGCAACTCATCGCCTCGGGTGATAAGATTAGGGAAACCGTCGCCGATTTCGCCCTAGATAAATACGCTGACCGCTTGCTCGAGATTATCAAGCCAATTGTACAAAAGCATCACACCAAAGAAGTGTCGGATGCTAGCGAGATTTAGCGCGTGAAGATGAAGATAGTCACGGCGTTATCGCTGACGGCAAACCAGTCGTCTGCGAGAGTTTTGGTGTTTTCAATAATTTGCGGAGCCTGCCACCAGTAATCATGCACGGCAAAGAAAGCTAGGTCGACACCTGCCAGATCCATGGCGGCAGTTATAGTATCGGTACTTGGGCGTTCTTCAACCATGGTTAGGAAATGTTGATACAGCGGCCCACCGGTGGGGATTGGGTAAAAGAAGATATCATCATGGTAATACTGCTTGAAGCCAAGTTCTTGGATAGCGGCGGAAGCTAGGGCCTGGTTTGAAAGGACGATATAGTCTTGACCGGCCGCGCTTTGCTCGATGGCGGTAACGGCCTCAAAATCAGCGGGTCCAACATTGAAGCCCGACGAGCGGGCGTAGTTATCGTGCCGGGGATAGGCGGCGTAGACGTTGCTGACAAAAAAGATCGAGAGCAAAACCACCAAGCCAACCCGTAAGCCCACCGGCGCGGTTTGCAGCTTGGCCCAGATTAGCGAGAAGAGGACGGCGACGTAAGGGAGAAGAAAGAGTGTGGTGAGAGTGAGGAGACGCAGGGCAAAGTCCAGGCGTTCGTAAGCGATCAAGAAAGTAAAGTCAAAACTTAGACTTAGAATGATGAAGTTCATGAACATGGCGGCGGCCACTAGGCCGGGTACGTACCAGCCGGATTTTGTTTTTGGGGTGAGGATGATTCCAATGATCGCGAGTACGAGGACAATGAGAAAAGTATTGCCAATGAAAAAATAGGCAGTGTCGCCCCAGGCGTTGTATTGGGTGGTGAGGAAGCTGCTAATCGGGAGTTGCCAGAGTTTGAAGATGTTCTGGAGTGAGAAGCTCAGGCTGAGATGGGCGAGTTTGGCTTGAGCAACAAAGGCTAGCGGAACAGCCACGGCGGCTGCCAGGGTAACGGTCGCGATGCTGGCCAGGCCGAGTGACCGATAGCGGTCGGGAAGATCGTCTAGGCTAATGAGGACGACGTATACGATAGCTCCGATGCCTGCTAAGGGATGCGTAATCACGGCCGCGAGGGCGAAGATGGCCGGAACTAGGCGTGGGCGTGGGTAGGTAAACAGAGTCCAGGCGGTAAACACAAAAGCTAGGGCCTGCGGAGTTGTTTGTACAAAAGCGGCTAGCGGGAGGAAGAGGAGGCTAGCGAGCATGATGCTCGGGGCTTTTAAACTCGCTTGTCGACCGGCGAGCGCGATCACGATCCCGAAGGCGGCTAGGAAAGGTACCAAGAAGGCATCGAGTGCAGCTAGCGGGAGGGCAAAAAGTTTTACGCCGATGAGCTCGAGGGCGTACTGACCGATGTAGTAGAGCGGCTTAGGTGTGATGGTTCCGTGTTCGGCGATATGCGAAACCGTAGCCCGGTGTAGGAAAGGATCAAAACCGTAACCCAGCCCGTACATCGCCGCCGCTACTGAGGTCGCTGAAAAGAGCAGGGCGGCGAGAAGTATCAGAGCTAGGTAAGCCGAGCGACGGCGCAAGATGAGCGCCAGCGTACAGGCGGTGGCCAGACCAAGTGCGATCAGCGTAAAAGGCTCGAGGACCGACCAGAGTGAACGAACCGGCTCACTGACGTCATGCGTGAGCACAGCAAGCCACCAACCTAAAATAGCCACGAGCCCGAGCGTGAAAAGACCGGCGTCAAGATGGGGGTCTGCGACCAGGCTTTTGAGATTGTCACTTGGTTTTTGCACCACGCCGGCGATGGCTGCAATCACGATCAAGACGAGTAAAAGACTTTCGCTGGTTACAGTCGCGCTATAATAAACTGCACTCCCCAGAATACTCATGCCGGCGATGGTCACCATAGCGCCCAGACCTAACTGGAGCGGACGTGGGGTGGCGGGGGCAAGTCTGGGCCCAATTGCCAAGCCGCAGGCCACCAGGTAAGACAGGAGCGCCAGAGTGCCAAACCAGGCCTGAGGTAAGGCATAGGTACTTACAATGACGGGCCCGAGCGCCAGGAGTGGTAAAAGTTTACGGAACATGGTATTTTTGCGAATATTTACGAGAATTATAGCATGAACAAATCTGAACAGCGGTCGCAGCATCCCTTACATTGGCAGCGTTTACAGCATCGCTACGATCTGGTTTTAAACGCCATATTTTTGCGGTTTATCCCAGCCGCGATCTACCCCAACCACATTACCGTGCTGCGCTTTCTGTTGACCCCGGTTGTACTGTATTTCCTGTTTATCGGCCAGTACGCCATCGGTGTGCCGCTGTTTGTGTTTGCAGCTGCTACCGATGCTCTTGACGGTTCTTTGGCTCGGGTACGTAAACAGATCACCCCCTGGGGAATTTTTTTCGATCCGATCGCCGATAAATTACTCGTCGGCTCCGTGGCCCTGCTGGTGGCTTTGCAATATTTTCATCCGGTGACTGTCTTTACGGCTTTGTTTTTGGACACGCTGCCGTCCTTGCGCTGGGCCTCAAAGAATTACGTGGGTACGGTTATGGCCGCCAACGTTTGGGGCAAGGTTAAAATGTTTTTGCAGTTCTGTTCGATCACGTTATTGCTGCTGGGAATTTTATTTGATCTGCCGATCTTGATTACTCTTGGCGAAGCGGCGCTGCTCTTGTCCTTGGCTTTTGCTGTCGTGGCTGTAGCCACGTACTCATTGTAATATGTCTGCCCGCGGTTGGCTGTGGTCACTATTGCTGGCGGGCTTTTTTATCTCCACGCTTTTTTTGTCGCTGCCTTTTGGGCGTGAGATCTTTGTGTCTCCCGACGAAAATGCTGCCTACGTTTTTGCTAAAACTTTTGCTGAGACTGGTCGGTTGTCGATCTCCGAAAGTTTGAACGACGAACTCGGTGGTCTGTTGCATCCACGCAGTACTACTGGTTTTGGGGGAGCGATCGTGCCGGCAAGTTTCATTGGTTTTGTGGTTGCGCTCGGAGTGGTGGGGGCCATTTTCGGAAACGTGGCCATGTATTTTGTTACTCCCGTGCTGGCGGTACTCGCGATTGTGCTTTGGCGTGCGAGTGTTAGCCGTGTCTTCAAGGACGAACTTTTGGCCGACGCGGCTGCCTTTCTGCTCTTGATTCACCCCGCTTTTTGGTACTACACCGGCCGCGTCATGATGCACAACGTAGCCTTTCTTGCCCTCCTGATCGCTGGCATCTGGTGGTGTTTGGCGCAGCCGCTCGCGTCGCGAGCTCGTGAGCGCTTTCGTGCTCGACTTCGGCTTGTCGACTTCGGGATCGGGGGAGCGCTGTTCGGCACGGCCTTGATCATTCGCACTTCGGAGATCATCTGGCTGACGCTTGCCTTATTGGTAGTGTTCATTGTTTATCGAGCTTTCATTGGTTGGCGAGCCACGGCTACTTTCGTGCTCGGTTTCATGATGGCTCTCGGCGTGCTCGGTATCCTGAATGCTTCAACCTACGGTAGTCCCTTCATGAACGGCTACACGGCCAAATATCCGTATGCAGCCATCGTCATTAGTGACGGCGAGGCCGCGGCAGTGATTGACCAACCAAAAACGAATCTCCTTTTGCCTTTTGGCTTTCATGAACGCGTCATTCTTAACAACGTCATCAACTACGGCTGGAAACTGTATCCCTGGATGAGCGTGCTCGCGATCGTTGGATTAGTACTAGCGGTGGTCGAGAAACACGAACGACGCCAGCTGTGGCGGACACTCGCCATCTTCACGCTCGTGCTAGCTACCTGGTTTGCGATTGTGTACGGCAGTTGGAAGATCATCGACAATCCTGATCCGTCAATTATTTCTCTTGGCAACTCTCACGTCCGCTATTGGTTGCCGCTCTTTGCCTTAGCGAGCATCTTTGGGGCTAGAACACTTGTCTACATGCTTGGTGACCGCTCGAAGTTGCGCCTGGCCTTCACAGGTGGCCTTGCCATCCTGGCGACGCTGCTCTCGCTTGAGCTCGTTTTCTTCGGCCACGATGGTTACCAGCCGAGCCGTGAAGCTTTGGCGACCTTCATCGTGAAGGGGGATCGCATCTTGGCTGCGACAGAAACCGAGTCGATCATCATTGTTGATAGGGCCGATAAATATTTGTTTCCAGAACGTCGCGTGGTCGTCCCCTTGCGCAGTGAGGCGACATATGCTGCCATTCCGGCTATGCTTGAGCAGGCGCCTGTGTACTACTTCGGGATTACTTTGCCAGACAAAGACCTGAGCTACTTGAATGAGGAGAAGCTTAAGCCGCTTGGTGTCAGGATCGAATTTGTCGAGACGTTGAGCGAGGAGTCGTTGTATCGTTTTGTGAAGGATTAACATGAACAACCAGGCTGTCCGAGGACTTATCTGGAGTTTACCGCTCTTCCTGTTTGGGGGCTTATTGTGGCATTACCT
>JBBUCB010000024.1:0-4140 GCA_038058005.1 Patescibacteria group bacterium
CTTTTTGCGGAGGTGGGAATGGCTAAACGCGATCGCCGAGACCAGAAGGGCGGTCAGCGGGGCCGTGGACGAGGAAGTAAGAAGGAAGTCAGGGTCGAGGGCAAGAATCTTGACCAACACCATATCACGCCGCGGAGTCGCGGAGGAGGTGAAGCGGGGAACGTTGTGACGTTGCCCGCGCAGCTGCATGACGACTATCACAGGTTTTTCGGCAGCTTGACGCTCGAGGAGTCCATTACGTACCTCAGGTGGCTCATGACGCCTGGGGCTGTGCGAACCCGTAAGCAGTGCAACGCTGCCATGCTCGCCATCAAGAGGGGTGGTCAGCTTTAACGGTCTGGGAGTCGTCGTACTGACGACTCCTGATCTATATTGATTAGTCCATTTCTTGGCTAACAAAATTCCCTAAACGGTAGGTGATCATGCTCGTTTAGGGCTAGTTATGGCCAAGAAGAGGTCTTTTTTGTTATTCGGGAGGTTGCTGTTTTAATTCATAGCAGCTATAGTGAAATGTGGTTTACTCACCAAACACAGTATTGCGTATGAAATACTTCGCTCTCCTGTTACTACTTACGCTGTTTGGGTCGCCGTTACTGACGCACGCGACTACCGGGAGCGTGGCGCAGCGATTACGTGGCTTCATTGTGCTTCAGGTTCAGCAGCACGGTGAAGCTTGGTATATCAACCCGGCTGATGGGTTACGTCAGTATATGAGGGACGGAGTCGCGGCCTACGGCTTGATGCGTTCTGTCGGTCTCGGTATTACGAACGCTGACCTAGCGAACATCCCAGCTGTCGGCCGGGCCGATGAGATCAAATTGAAAGCGAGCGTGTGTCAAACGAATGACCTCGCCGAACGTGTGAAGGGATATATTCTCTTGCAGGTACAGGCTCACGGTGAAGCTTGGTATGTTGAGCCCGTGAGCTGTTACCGCGTTTATTTGAAGGATGGTGACGAAGCCTATCGCATTATGCAGGTCCTGTCGCTTGGCATCAGCGATGCTGATTTGGCGACTATTCCCACAGCTCCTGACTTGACCGCGGCCACAACTTCCACTTTGGTTGAGTCTGCAAATAATTTGGTGGTAGCGGTCGGACAAACGAGTTCGATTATCGATCAACAGAAAAATGTTTGGACAATTGTCAACGGTGTTGTTGAGAAAAACGGTTCTTTGGCTGGTTACAGTGCTAACGTAAACCAACTCGCTTACGTGAATCAGGTAGTTTGGCAACGTAATTCGAGTAACTTGTGGTGGAGCTGGAACGGCAGTTCGTGGTCAGGCGGCTCAGGTTTGCCAAGCCCACTTGTGCCAGTGCCTGCCGTCGTGACCCCGACCCCAACACCAACTCTTACTCCTACGAGCTTAAGTAATCCTTTCAGCGGTAATAAGCCCTTGTACAAGGAAGGCTGGTCAAATGCTCAGGAGCAAGCGGATGACTGGAGGGTCTCACGTTCAAGTGATGCCGCTAAAATGCAGTACCTCGCCGACCAACCGACGGCGGCCTGGTTTGGTGATTGGAATGATGATATCCAGGCTGACGTCGATGCGTATGTCGATGACGCTGAAGCTGCGAACAACATTCCGGTGTTGGTCGCTTACAATATTCCCAATCGCGACTGCGGGGACGGCTATTCTGCGGGTGGCGTGAGTGGCGCTTCGGCGTATCACGATTGGATTGTGGACATGGCTAACGGCATTGGCAATCGCCAGGCGATTGTGATCATTGAGCCAGATGCGGTAGCAACCGACTGTTTCGATGACGCTCGCGGCGTGATGATGAGTGACGCGGTTAGTGTACTTGAAGCCAAACCTAATGTGTCGAGCTACATTGACGCCGGGCACCCCAATTGGACCCCGGCGGCGACGATGGCGACACGTTTGACCAAGGCGGGTATCGCCAAGGCTCAAGGTTTTGCTTTGAACGTGTCGAATTTCTACACCACCGAGTCGAATATCGAATTTGGTAATGACATCTCGGCTCGTGTAGGCGGAAAGCATTACGTCATCGACACTGGCCGTAATCATAACGGTTGGAACGGTGAGTGGTGTAACGATCAAGCGGCAGGTATCGGTCTCAAGCCGACAACCAACACCGGCGTACCGCTGTTCGACGCTGGTCTGTGGGTAAAATCCGCCGGCGGCTCTGACGGTAACTGTCATGGTGGCCCAGATGCTGGTCACTGGTGGGCTGAGTACGCCCTTGATCTCTACAACCAGGGTACGCACTAGATGTAAAACGGCATAATAAAATACTCGCTCATGGTAAAATGCTTACCATGAGCGAGTATTTTATTATCGCCATTTGTTTGTTGACGTTAGCTTTTGGTTCGAGACTGGTCGTCAATGAGATAAGTAGCTTATCGAAGCTTCTCCATTCGTCAGTTTTTGGCTTGTCGGTTTTGCTTTTAGGTTTTCTGACCTCGTTACCGGAGTTGTCAGTAGCTATCACCGCCGAGATCGATCAACAGCCACAAATTTATGCCGGTAATCTGATGGGTGGGTCATTTTTGCTGCTGGCCGGGATTATTCCGTTATTTACTTATCTTCAAAATGGCTTGTCGCTGAAGAAAAATTTGCGCGGTCCAGGTTTGTTTGTCTTCATGTTGTTATTGTCGTCACCGCTGCTGGCGGCACTCGACGGAGTTATTTCTAGACCTGAGGCCGTGGCCATGATAATTGCTTACGTGATTTTTTTGGGAGTCACCAAGCCCGTTTCGGTGAACGGCGTTCGTCATGCCCACGTACCCCTGAGGGCGCTGGTTTGGAAAATTCTCAAGATTGTGCTGGCAGCTGTGGTTATCTATTTAGCTTGTACGCAACTTGTTGCCATTACCGAAAGTGTAGCTCACCGCTTTGGCATTCCTGCCTTCATGATTAGTTTCTTAGCGTTGTCACTTGGTACCAATATTCCTGAGTTGACTTTGGCGCTGCAAGCCATCTTTAAGAAAAAATCTGATGTAGCTTTTGGGGATTACGTGGGATCAGCGGCAGCGAACCCTCTGATGCTTGGGGTCTTCTCTCTGTATCATGGTTCGTATGTTCTCGGGATTGATAATTTGATCTGGATTATCGGCGTCTTTTTGTTGGTGAACGCCGTCTTCTTGCTCTTTGCGATGTCGAAGAATCGTTTATCGAAGGGGGAGGCTTTAGGATTGCTAACCGTCTACTTGGTGGTGACACTTCTCCAAATCCTTGGCATCCCGCAAGGGTAATATGGTCAAGACCCTCAGAGTTGCTTTACTAGCGATTTTTTGGTAAAGCATAGGGGCATGTTTACCTATCCCACCTCTTTATTTCTCATGGCTGGAATGCTGTTGGCTTTTACCAAAGACACCCCGCCAGCGCCAGCTGCCGTAGCCGAGGTCGAACCTCAGCCCATAGTTGAGACAGTTTTCGGCTATTCGGAAACTGGTCGAGAAATTACAGGTTACGAGCTGGGAAGGGGTGATGAGTGCCTGCTGTTTTTTGGTGGTATTCATGGCAACGAACGCGGTACCGTTGAATTGATGCAGCTGTTTGTTGATGAATTGAAAGCTGACCCGAAATTGATTCCGGCTGATAAGACTTTGGTTGTCATCCCCACGCTCAATCCAGATGGTTTTTTGGATCGCGAGGATAAGTTGAATGCCAATGAAGTGAACCTCAATCGCAATTTTGCGACTGATGATTGGATTAAACAAGAAGGGGAAGAGGAAACTTTTGCCGGTGTAGCACCATTTTCTGAACAGGAAAGTCGAGTGCTACGTGAGGTGGTGAATGATTGCGACCCGAGTATTATGATCGCCTATCATTCGCAAGGTGCTTTGGTGTCACCAGAGTTTAACCGAGAGTCGATGGCGCTTGCAGTATGGTACTCCGTGCATTCTGGTTACGAATATTACGATGAATGGAATTACGCGGGTACAGCCACGCGCTGGTTTGTGGAGACTAGTGAAAAGGCAGCGATTACAGTGGAATTAACCAACCATGTGGATAGCGATTGGGAGCTTAATAAAGCAGCCTTGCTTGAGATCATTGCTCGATAAGCGCGTCGTGACTTCAAAAGTCGCCAAAGCTGGCGACTTTTGAAGTTTGTGCCCAAAAGCGGAAAGCTTATATGGTCCCAACTGGGCCTCGTTTATCCGCGATATCCCTGATG
>JBBUCB010000025.1:0-2288 GCA_038058005.1 Patescibacteria group bacterium
ACGACACCCCCGAGTTCGGCTTCGGCATCCACATCAACATCGACCTCGGTGACGGCACCTACCTGATCCTGGCTCATCTCGAGGCTGCCTTCATCGACGACGACAGCGAGGTGGCGGCCGGGCAGTTGCTCGGCTGCGAGGGCACGACCGGGAATTCGTCCGGCGATCACGTCCACTTTGGACGTCATGCCGGAGACGCTTCGCTCGATGGCATCTTCGGTGAGTCCTTCGATGGCCTCACCCTGAACATGGACGACGGCCGCGGCCACGTGCAGCTCATGACGAGCGACATGTGGTGCGATCTGCCGGACGGCGAGACCTACGGCTCGCTGCTTCAGACGCCGCGCTGGCATCCGAACGGCAGCCTGGTCAAGACGCCCGACGAAGCCACCGTGTACCTGGTCGAGAGCAACGGGCTGACGCCCTTCGCGACCAACGACGCCTTCGTGAGCCGCAACTACGACTACAGCAACGCGGCCCTCATCTCGGACAGCGAACTGGCCTGCTACGGCGTCAACGCCGCCGTGTCCGAGTCGACCGACATCTCGGCCGTGTACGGGGCCTTCCCGAACCAGGCCGTGTGGCTGCTCATGGGGGATCAGGCGGATCCCGATCGTTACCGCATGCTCGTCCCGTACGTGGGTTGGCAGGCGGTCCTGAAGAGCTGGGGCATCATTGCCTCCACCTACGACGATCTCTACCACGACCCTGAGGACAACAGCCCGGGTCTCGTGGATCTGTACCCCTACGCCGGCATGACCAGCTTCCGCGACGGCAGTCTGGTCTCCCCGGTGGAGGACAGCGCCGTCTACGTCATGAGCGATGGCATCGCCATGCCGATCGAGACCTGGGACACCTTGCTGTTCTTGGGTTGGGAAGATCGCAACATCATCGAGATGAGTGAGGACGACTTCGAGTCGGCGGTCACCGTGAAGGGTGACTGCGGCACGAATACCTACTGCCTGAGCCTCGACGACGCTCAGGTGTGTGGCGGACCGGATCAGGGACAGGAGGGCGTGTCGTCGAGTACGACGCCGCCGAGCCTGCCCCCGATCAACGATCTGCTCCTCACCTGGTTCACGCCGAGTGGCTTGATGGTCGATTCCATCACCCTCGCCGGGGCCGTGACGCCCTCGGGACAGCTCGAGAACCAGTGGGGGACGGTCTTCAACGAGGTCCTGAACGCGGGTTCGATCATGGCCACGGTGCCCGCCTTGGGCGCTGGCGACAGCCTGCGCTTCAGCGTGGAATACCGTGACAACGGAATCCCCAGCTGGTCGTGTTTGGCGCCGTATCCGCCCGGTTTCGTGCAGGGGTCGGTGATCGCCAACTATGGCGACACCAGTCTCGGCTACGCCGCGGCCGACGATCCGAGTAGCGATGGCTGTGGTCTTTTGATCACGGTTCCGTAACCTCGGTCTCGGATCGAAGTTACTCGTAGAGACACAGCCGCGCTGTGTCTCTACTTATGTTATAATCGATCAGAATTATGCGCTTCATATCGTCATTTGGACGATGGTTAGGAAAATTGCAAAGATCTCAACACAAAGTTCTTTTGGGAACGATTTTTTCGTTGCTTATAGTTATTGGTTTGGCGGGTCCAGGCCATGTCGCTTTGGCCGAAAATCCCTTTACCTGGGCTACTGGAGCTATCGGCACACAATTGGTTCTGGCTTTGGCGAGTATTATCCAGCTTTTGACAGCTTATCTCGGAACTTTTGCGCTTTGGATCATCAACCTCATCATTACTCCCATCCTGCAATACAACAGTTTTTCGACTAGCCCCACCATTGGTTTAGGTTGGACGTTGGTGCGCGACGTGGTTAACATGTTCGTGGTGCTGGTGCTGCTCGTAATCGCCATGGCTACAATTGTCGGTTATGAAAAAGCTAGCTGGCAGAAAAACTTGCCGCAGTTTTTGATGGCCGTTGTCTTGGTGAACTTTAGTCGTACAATTTGCGGTGTCTTGATCGATATTAGCCAAGTTGTCATGTTCACTTTTGTGAACGCCTTGCTAGATGTGGCTGGTGCCAACTTCGCCCAGATGTTCCACTTTGATGATTTCGGCCTGTTTTCAAAGACGAGCGTTATCGACCCTAATACTGGCGAGAGAATAGCCATTACGCCCGCGATGCAATTGGGCTCCGCCTATCTTCTATTCATTCTCTATGCCAGTATTTGTGCGGTGCTTTTGTTAATGGCCTTGGTGTACATTTGGAGAATTATCGTGTTGTGGGTTTTGGTTATTTTGTCGCCATTGACGTTTTTCTCATGGGGCCTTGGTGGCA
>JBBUCB010000026.1:0-1520 GCA_038058005.1 Patescibacteria group bacterium
ATTCATTCCCTTCATGCTGTTCACATTCACCGTTCAGTTCACGATCTCATACGTGCTTTTCGCTGGAGTTCTTTTCCTGTTCCCTTTGACCCAAACAACAACTTGGTGGCCGCTGTTATGTTGGGTGGGGTTAATTAGTGTATTTTTTCATCCACTCCTTGGTGTACCAATTCTCTTACTAGCATTCTTCTCAGGAGGTTATCATCGCTTGCCGACTTCGAGCCAAAAAATGGGTCTGCTCATCGGTTTTATGGCGGCCTTATTCGCCGGTGTACCGACGCTGCTCATGATTTATCAACAACAGGCAGACTCGGCGGTGCATCTGCGTAGCCTGGGAGACAATGTTTTTTCATTCGTATCGTTATTCGCGAACCCCTTTAATAATTACCATCCCTCGATTCGGTTTGAGTATCATTTGCTTTACCTGTGGCGTTACTGGCAACCAATGCTCCTGACGCTGATCGCTTATCCTGTTTTGCTCAAGTACGGTGGGCTCCAACGTGGCCATGGGGCCGTGCTCGTCACCTTCGCTGCGGGTTTGTTTGGCTGTATCTATGCCGTCAGCACGCTGTTTGTGTTTAAAGGCATCATTAGTCATGAGCAGCATGAGTTTGCCCTGCGGCTCCTGCAGGCTTTATATATTGTTCCGATCCCGCTCCTGATTGTTCTGTTTGACCGTATCTACGATTACAGGTTGCGTCGCTGGTTGTTGCTTGGCACTTTGTGTTTTGCCGTCACCCTGTCGTGGTACTTCAGCTATCCGCAGTTTAATGCGAAATTCGCTTACTATTCGCCCAGTGTTAGCCGTTATGATCTTGAGACTGTTCGCGACATTGACGCTGATAGTCAAGGTCGACCGTATCTTGTACTCTCAAATCAGATGACGAGTGCGGCTGCCCTCCAGGAATTTGGCTTTGCCAATTACTACCGCTTACACAACGAAGACATACTCTGGTACGCCATCCCAACCGGCGGAAAACTGTATGAGTACTATACAAAAATTATTTACGGAGAGGATCCGAGTCTTCTCGATGAGCTGATGACGAGCACCGGCACCGAGCATGTGTATGTGGTTATGCCCACCTACTGGTCTTGGAGTCCTGACACCTTACGTACACTTGAGGTACAATCCAGCCAACAACTCTTCATTGAGGACAAGCTAATCATTTACCGCTTCGATACGTATGCAGACGAAAACTAGGTCAAGAACTCGAACCGCCACCGTGAGTAAGACCATGGTGGCGTTGGCGGTCAGCGGTGTTGTCTTGTCGGTCGCGGCTGCGGGCTTTGCTGCAGTTGGTGAACGTCGCGCGGACATTTTGGAGAATATCGCTCGACCGTACCAGACTCAGGGTTATGTCCCTGGCTACGTGCCCGGATATATCCCGGGTCAAGTACCGGGCTATGGCGTTCCTGGTTACGTGCCTGGTTACGGTTGGTTCCGACAGTTGTCCGGCTATCAGGCTCGAGAAGAGTTTAGAGCTTGGGTACGGAATAACCTTTGGCCATTCTAAACTGAT
>JBBUCB010000027.1:0-7374 GCA_038058005.1 Patescibacteria group bacterium
TCAGCGACGTTACGAGGAACTTCCTGGTATTCGCCGAACTCCATGGAGTAGCTAGCGCGGCCCTGAGTGAGAGAGCGGACGTTGGTAGCGTAGCCGAACATTTCAGCCAAAGGCACCATGGCGCGCACAGTCTTCACGTTGCCACGATCACCCATCTCTTGGATCTGACCGCGGCGGCTGTTCAAGTCGCCGACGACCGTACCCATGAAATCTTCTGGGGTCACAACTTCTACCTTCATGACCGGCTCGAGGAGCATTGGCTGTGCCTTGCGGACAGCTTCCTGGAAGGCCATGGAACCAGCCATTTTAAAGGCAGCTTCGTTGGAGTCGACTTCGTGGTAAGAACCATCGAAGACAGTAGCCTTGGCGTTGATGATCGGGAAACCGGCCAAGACACCGCGGTCACAAGCTTCACGAGCACCCTTTTCAATTGGACTGATGTATTCACGAGGGATCGAGCCGCCCTTCACTTCATCAAAGAATTGGAAGCCTGGGTTCTCAGGATCGGTGTTTGGCTCAACGCGGATCCAAGCGTGACCGTACTGACCACGACCACCGGATTGCTTCACGTACTTACCTTCACCTTCGGCTGTGCCACGAATCGCTTCGCGGTAGCTAACCTGTGGGCGACCGACGGTAACTTCTACACCGTATTCGCGCTTCATGCGGTCCACCATAATTTCGAGATGGAGCTCACCCATACCTTGGATGATGGTCTGAACGGTGTCGGTATCAGTGTGCACGTGGAAAGTAGGATCTTCTTCCATGAGCTTGGCGAGCGCCATACCCATCTTCTCTTGGTCGGCCTTGGTCTTAGGCTCGATAGCCTGAGAAATAACCGGATCAGCGAAGACGATGTTCTCAAGTACGATTGGATGTTCTGGATCACACAAAGTCTGACCCGTAGCAGTCCCCTTCAAACCTACGGCAGCAGCAATCTCACCAGCAAACACCTGATCTACTTCTTCACGTGAGTTGGCGTGCAAGCGAACGATACGAGAGATGCGCTCCTTCTCACCAGTGGCGGTGTTCAAGACGTACGTACCAGCTTTCAATGTACCGGAGTAAACGCGGAAGAAAGCGAGCTTGCCCACAAATGGGTCAGCGGCGATCTTGAAAGCTAGAGCAGCGAAAGGAGCGTCGTCCTGAGGCAAGCAAACAATCTTATCGTCTGGGCTATCAGGATTGAAGCCTTCAACTGGGGGGCGATCAAGTGGAGATGGCAAGTAGTCGACAACGGCATCAAGCATGAGCTGAACGCCCTTGTTCTTCAAAGCCGAACCACACAAGACTGGAAAGATCTTCATGGCCACTACGCTCTTACGCAAAGCAACCTTGAGCTCTGGAACGGAAATTTCTTCACCGGCGAAGAAGCGCTCCATTAAAGACTCGTCATTGCCAACGATGGCTTCAACAAGCTTCACGCGGTAGCCCTCGGCCTTCTCTTTGTACTCTTCTGGGATATCGATGATGTCGACGTCCTTACCCAAGTCATCTTTGAAGATGTGGGCCTTGCGGTTCAAGACGTCGATGATGCCGATGAAGTCTGATTCAGTGCCGATTGGCAACTGAACAGGGTGAGCGTTGGTGGTCAAACGCTTGTAAATAGAATCCAAGTCCTTGTAGAAATCAGCACCGGTACGATCTAGTTTGTTGATGAAACACACGCGCGGCACTTTATACTTGTCGGCCTGGTGCCAAACAGTTTCTGACTGTGGTTCTACACCAGCAACACCGTCGAAAACAGTGACACCGCCGTCGAGCACACGAAGAGAACGTTCAACTTCAACGGTGAAGTCGACGTGTCCTGGAGTGTCGATAATGTTGATGCGGTGATCTTTCCAGAAACAAGTGGTAGCAGCGGCAGTGATGGTAATACCACGCTCCTGCTCTTGCTCCATCCAGTCCATGGTGGCTTCACCCTCGTGCACTTCACCAATCTTGTGCTTCTTACCAGTGTAGAACAGCACGCGCTCAGTGGTAGTAGTCTTGCCGGCATCGATGTGGGCGATGATACCGATGTTACGTACCCGATCTAGCGGATAATCGCGTTGCATAGAAAAATAGGATAAATGCTGTAGAGACGGCCTTACGGCCGTCTGTACGGTTATCTTGCGAGGTGAGCGAAAGCGCGGTTGGCTTCTGCCATGCGCTGAACATCGGCGCGCTTCTTTACAGCTTCGCCCTCGTTCTTGGCGGCGAGCATAAGCTCTTCGGCCAACTTTTCGGCCATAGGACGACCCTTCTTGCCGCGAGCAGCTACCAGCAACCAGCGATACGCCAAAGCGTAACGACGATCACCCTTAACTGGCATAGGTACCTGGTAGTTGGCACCTCCAACACGCTTCGATTTCACTTCAACGGTTGGAGTGATGTTCTTCAAAGCTTCATCGAAAACGTCGATCGGGTTCTGCTTGGTTTCCGTAGCTACTTTGTCGAGACAGGCATAAACTACCTTCTCGGCTACTGACTTCTTTCCGTCTTTCATGACGTAATTCACGAGCTTGGAAACCAAAACGCTCCCGTATTTACTATCAGGAGCGAGCTCGCGCTTAATGGCGCTTTTACCACGCATATCATTTTTTCGTTTTGGAGTTCCCGTTAACTTCCCGCGTGGACGCGGTACTCGAGAACAATTATTTAGATTGGTGACGGTGGACTTTAGACGACAGCCAGGAAGTGTGCTCACTGCCTGACTGCAATCTAGAGTCCACCGTCATTCGAAAGTTACTTTTTGGCAGCTGGCTTACCAGCCTTTGGACGCTTGGTGCCGTAGATTGAACGGCTGCGGTTGCGGCCATCAACTCCCGTAGCGTCGTAACGACCACGGACAATGTGATAACGCACACCAGGAAGATCTTTCACACGACCACCACGGATCATGACAATAGAGTGCTCCTGGAGGTTGTGACCTTCACCCGGAATGTAGGCGGTGACTTCCGTACCGTTCGAAAGACGGACGCGGGCAATCTTACGCAAAGCCGAGTTAGGCTTCTTTGGCGTCATGGTGGTTACCTTGACGCAAACACCGCGCTTAAAAGGAGCGCCCTTGGCAAGATCCGAACGCTTGCGGTGCAAAGAGTCGAGCGTGTATTGCATGGCAGGCGACTTTGATTTCGCCTTATTGCTCGAACGACCCTTGCGGATGAGTTGGTTGATTGTTGGCATAGCGCGCTAAAATGGGTCCTCCCCCAGCCCCTGCCTGCCCTGAGCGAAGGCGAAGGGTCGAGGAGGGAAAGGTGATAGTAAACAAGTGGCGGAATCCTAACACAAGCCTGGAATATGGTCAATATTGCCCTGGAGCTAAGTACCCAGAGCTTCATCAAGAGATCCAAGGCAGGAAACGCCTGTCATCTCATCACAAGCTAAAATTGCTGGAGCCTGGATAAAACCGAAGATACTGATATTCGTAATCAAGGATAAAATCACCAGACCAAGCAGAATTCGCGGTCCATAGATATGGAGCCAAAGGCCGAAGCGCTCGTATCGAGTGCGGTGTAATACGGCATCGATGACTTTCGAGCCGTCAAGTGGTGGGATCGGTAACATGTTGAAGAAGAGCAGCAAGAGGTTGGTAAAGATGAGCAAGATCAAAAAGATCGGCAGCAACGTGCCCTCAGCAAACGCCAGGTCGGCGAGGTTGCGATAAGCCACGCCCGCTAAGGTGGCCAAGAGCAAATTCGAAAGCGGACCAGCAAAGGCAATGGCTACCCCATCCCAGGCCGGGTTCTTGAGATTGCGAGGATCAAAAGGCACGGGCTTGGCCCAACCAAAACCCACAAACAGCAACATGAGCGTTCCAATAGGATCCAAATGAGCCAGCGGGTTCAGCGTTAGTCTCCCCATCTGCTCAGCGGTGTGGTCGCCACGCCAGGTGCCAACGAGTGCGTGCGCGAACTCGTGCACGGTCAGTGAGATGATGATCGCCACCACCCAGGCTAGAGCGAACAACGGAGCATTGAGGAGAAGTTGGATGAGCATAGCTTAAGTAGCTTGAATATCAGCGCCGATGGACTTGAGCTTACCGTACAGATCTTCGTAACCCCGTTCAAGATGCTCGAAGCCGGTCAGGGTCGACGTACCCTCAGCCACCAACGCCGCAATCACGCATGCCAGACCGGCGCGGATGTCGAGCAGCTTAATATCGGCCGCCTTAAGCTTGGTTGGTCCTTTAATGATAGCTGAGTGCTTGTGGTTGTGATCACGGTAACGACACTGAACCTCCCCCAGACAGGTATCGAACAGGGTGATATCCGCACCCATCTCTCGTAAGGTTTCCGTGTAGCCGAACCGGTCTTCGAAGACGGTTTCATGCACGACCGACGTGCCTTCGGCTTGGGTTAAGGCGACCACGAAAGGTTGCTGCCAATCCGTCATGAAGCCGGGATGAGTGTCGGTTTCGATTTTCAAACCCTGATACTTTAGGCCACCCTTAAACAGAATGCCGCCATTTTTTACTTCGTAATCAGCTCCCATGCGGCGGACTGCATTCAAGAAGGTAATCATGTCACGATGTTTGGCGCCTTCGCAAAAAATTTCACCGCGCGTGGCAATCGCCATTGAACCGTACGAGGCAGCTTCCATGCGATCCGGCAAAATGACATGTCTGCACCCGTGCAGTTTTTCGACTCCGGTAATTTCAATATGACGGCCAGCTCCCATTTCAATGATCGCTCCCATCTTCTGAAGTAACATGATGAGATCAACAATCTCAGGCTCGATAGCCGCATTTTTAATCACCGTGCGGCCCTGAGCCATCACGCCAGCCAGCAAGACCGTTTCGGTAGCCATAACCGAAGGATACGGAAGCTCTATGAGCGATCCTTTCAAACGACCCTCAACAGAGGCACGATAACCGTCATGGTCAACCTCAATCTTAGCTCCCATTTTTTCAAGGGCATCTAAATGGAAATTTACTGGGCGCGGTCCAATCTTATCGCCGCCAAGAGTAGGTACGTAAGCCTCGCCCGAACGATGGAGCAACGGCGCAAGTGCCAAGATCGCTAAACGGTTCTTACGCGACAGCTGCATGGCCGAAGTACTCGCGATCGTCTCAGTGCGAAGTGTCAGCGTGTGATCAACAAGCTCCGTCTGAGCGCCCAACGTCGTGACGAGTTCACGAGCAATCTCGGATTCTTTTTGCAAGGGTAAATTCGCCAAGACAACCTCATCGGCCGTCAACAGCGAGGCGATGATCATCTTTGAGGCCGCGTTCTTTGCACCAGCGATCTTCACTGAACCGCGTAAGGCGTTTCCTCCTTTCACCACGAATTTATCGGCCATACCTAAGACATTGATTATCGCTACATTTATACCTGAAAACGTGGGAGCTTACAAAAACGTAACGCCTGCCACCCACGTTCCAACCCCGTCGTGGGTCGGAACGTGGGTGGCAGGCAAGAACTCAGGTAGCCTTCGACTTGCCAGCGGGCACAATCGTCGGTTCACGATTCCAGTCGATCCCGAAAGTCTCGAACGGGAACCACTGCGAAAGAACAAAGTCGCGAATGACCTTCTGACGGTAACGTCCGTGACCCAGGTCATCGGTAGCGAACTTGGCGTTCAGGTCATGATCGACCGAAGTCACCTGGTACTCCACCGGCGCAGCCGTACGGCGGCCCTCGGTACTCTCCAGACGACCGACGATCTTGGTGGCCCAGTAATCCTTGCTCGAGTACGGATTCCGACCGCTGACGTCAGCCTCTTCGCGAAGCGGCGAATACCAGAGTCGCTCACGAGCAAGCTCGGTAACGAGCTCAGCATCGGCCTGCTTGGCCGACCTCAGCACTCCGTTCTCTTCGACGGCGATGACGATGTGCTTCAGGCCGCGACGATCGGTGAGCTTACCACCACGCTCGAGCTTGAAGACACCAGAGATTCGCGGCTTGGGCCGGCTATCGGTCTGAACCTCGTAAACGATGTCGCCGTCTACGATGGTTCGGCACCCGAAGACGCGCTGGCGTCCGGGCACGCCTTCAGGCCACACGAAGCGCGCGGTCTGGTCGCGACTCACACGAATCGGATGATCGGGATGCAGTCGGTTGTACCGATCCTTATCCAACACGTAGCCGACGGCCAGCTGCTCCTTGCTCCGTGTGAACAGGCGACTGGAGGCCAACATGTTGGTCTCGGTCAGGTCGTTCGTCACGCGCTCGTACGGATCAGCGCAGGCGATGCACATGATCTGACTCGCGATCGCGAGTTTCCTAGCGATCTCGAAACGACCGAGGCTGTCAGCCTGATATTCCGACTTGAGACGCGCACCATCGTACATGCGGATCAGCTGATCGGGGTCATTGCAGGAACCGATCTCGTCGATCGGCTCGATCTGGTCCTCGTACTCACTGGCGTGCGTCTTCACGACGAGCTCGATGCCCTGCTGGGCATCTTCGAGGGCCCGGACGAAGCGCTCGTAGAAGAGGTTCGTGCCGTAATCCATCGCGATCTCGCCAGCCCCATCGTCCTGCCAAGCTACCCAGGAGCTGAAGACGCGGTGCTTGCGCTTGTAGTCCCGCCTTGCCTCGAACAGATCGATGAGGGCCGGGATGCGCGGATACAGCTCTACGAACCGACGAATGAAGGGAGCCTCATCCGGTCGGTGAAAGGTTTGCATGTCTCCTCCTGCCAAACGGCGTGAAGAAGTTAACAAAAGATGAAGATTTCCGCAAACGAAAACTGAGAGTCTCGACCAGCGAAACTCTCAGCCCTTAATGATCTTGGGTCGCGTAAACCGACGAACGAGACGTGAAATCGGCCTGAATCCCCTATTGGGGCACTGCAATTACGAACGGCTGTGTGCGAGCTTCCCGCCAGAACACAGCTTACGCTGCAGCTTAATGCCGCCGAATCCCCTGCTCGCAGCACCTTGCTTTTGAGCTTCCAGCCTGCGTCACTTCGCAGGAGCCCTGTAGTAGATGCTGCGCATCACTACAGGGCCAATGGATCCTTTCACGATGTGATTAGGCAAATCACGAAACGTCGTCGGTTTACTCACTATACGACTTTCTAAAGATATTTCAAGAACAAAAAACCGCGCTCAGTTACGCAGTTTTTTGTTAGACCTGGGGATTAAACTCCTTCGCCAAAGTGGAATTTATCGGTCAGCATCTCGTAGGTGAACAATTCATCGTCTTTGAAGAAACGCTTGATCTCAGCAGCTGAAGCTTCAAGTGAATCGGAAGCGTGAATGATGTTTGAAGGCACATTCATGGACAAATCTGAACGAATGGTACCGGCATCGGCCTTGCGAGGGTTGGTAGCGCCAACAATCACACGGACAACATCGATAATATCGTAACCCTCCAGAACCATAGCGATTACCGGAGTCTGCATCATGAACTTCTTCAAATCACCAAAGAAAGGCTTGTCCTTCAA
>JBBUCB010000028.1:0-1955 GCA_038058005.1 Patescibacteria group bacterium
TTAATTTCCCAGCTACTTTGTTGCGGGGCCCCAATTTTTCCTCACCGTAGGCTTACCTACGCCTCGGAAAAATTATCCCCGCGCCTCGTATCTGGAAAATTAATGAGGTTTTCTGTTTGCGAATCAATCGGCTTTGAGTCCAAAGCCGATTGACGTGACCAGATAGAAGTTTCAAGGTTGCGATGGTGGCCTGATTCTTAATTTAGAATTTATGTCTAGGAGCAAACTTCTCAAAAGTTTTGTGGCGGCTTTCACGGTCATGGCTTTTATTGGGCCGACCATAGCCTCAGCCGCTGCCGAAGGTGACGTGATCAAGGTTACCTGCACCGCTGAAGCCGCAATCGACGACTCCTGCAGGGCCGTGTATTACCTAGGGCTTGACGGCGAGCGTCACGCGTTCCCCAACGAGGACGTATACCTGAGCTGGTACGAAAATTTCGATAACGTCATAGACATTGACGAAGCTGAAATGAACGATCTTGCTCTGGGTAAAAATGTGACCTTGAAGCCGGGCGTAAAAGTCGTTAAATTCCAAACCGATGATGCCATCTATGCGGTGGCTGAAGGTGGGGTCTTGCGCCATTATCTAACTCCGTCGCTGGTGGCTGTCGATTACGGTGACGATTGGGCGGAACGTGATTTCGTGGTGATGCCGGACACGTTCTTCAACGATTACCAGGTCGGAGAGGAGATCGATAGCGATACGGACTATGATCCGGTCGAGGCCGAAAGGGGCGTGTTGTCAATTGATGACAATTTCTAGATCGTCCTAAAGAAAGAACCATTCGAATGGTTCTTTTCTTGTTTTCAAGACAAATAAGGTGTTCATGACCGCTCTTTTTTCTGAGGGAGGCTGTGGTAGAATATCGTACGAATATGGCACACATTGTTTCGGTGGTGAATCAGAAGGGAGGAGTGGGTAAAACCACCACTTCCATGAACCTGGCTGCTTATTTGGCGCACTACGGTAAGTATGTTTTGTTAGTCGATCTTGATCCACAGGGAAATGCTTCGAGCGGCTTTGGCCATGACATTAGCTCTTTGCCGGGAACCTACGAGGCTTTGTCGAACACGGACAAGACGAAAGACTACATCGTGGCCTCTGCTCATGACGGTCTGTCGATCTTGCCGGGAAGTGCCGATTTGGCCGGTGCTCAGGTTGAGCTGGTGAGTGAATTCAATCGTGAAAGAAAACTTGAGCAAGCACTTTTGTCGGTGCGTAATGATTACGATTACATCATCATCGATAACCCACCTTCACTTGGTCTGCTGACGATCAACGGTTTGGTGGCCAGTGATAGCGTACTTGTGCCAGTCCAGGCTGAGTACTATGCCCTCGAAGGGCTTGGTCAGCTCATGCAAACGGTGAACCTGGTACGTGAACACCTGAAGCCGGATCTGGCGATTATGGGTGCGGTCATTACCATGTTTGACCCCCGGACAAACCTTTCTAACCAGGTACTCCAAGAACTGTATAAACATTTCCCTGGTAAAATTTTTCGCTCGGTTATTCCGCGCAGTGTCCGTTTAGCCGAGGCTCCGAGTTTTGGAAAGTCGATCCTTCATTACGATCCAGCCTCAAAAGCAGCTAAATCGTACGAACGTCTGGCACGAGAGTTTCTGGAGCGTGAGTCGCAGTCTTAGGGTGTAGGGGGTGGGGTGTAGGTGGTGGCTAATTGCTCTACAACCTACGACCTACTACCGACAACCTGTTTAACACTAAGGCACTATGTCAAAGCCAAAAGGGGGGTTGGGTCGCGGTCTTGGATCATTGATTGGTCCAGGTTCGGGTTCCGTGCCTGTGACTCAACCGACTCCGATGCCACAGCCCGTCGTAGAAGATGTTAGCCCCGTTGTCGCTCCGGTTGCGTTTACGCCAGAGCCGATTGACACCGGCGAAGGGGATTTGTGTATTCGCTACGTCTCACCCGGCGACATTAAGGAAAATACTCAAC
>JBBUCB010000029.1:0-10634 GCA_038058005.1 Patescibacteria group bacterium
CGGCCTTTCAGGCGGCACAACAACTCGACAAAGAACCAGCTGGATCACACGGCGATTACCAAGCCATGCTCGATGAGGCTGAGGATAAGCTGTCCGGACTCAACAAACTCCTGGATAAGCCGCAGAGCAAGGAGGCTAAACAAATGATCAAGAAAGCCATGGCCGAATTAGAGCACCAAATGGACACCTACGAAGCCCTCATGACCAATATCGATACACTCGCTAACCTGACACCTGATGTCCGCAAGGAGTCAGCTGCTGCCTAAGCCTGCCTATGACTTCTCAAGAAACCTTAGTCCAAATCATCAAAGACTCCCCTCTGTCTGCAACTACGAAAGATTTCTTTGCCAAGAAAGTCCAGAAGGAAGGGGCTACTCAAGAAAATATCATCGCCCTACGAGAACTTTTACGTGCCGTCAAAAACCAGGTCGCCGTTGATATGGGTGTCGAGATCGATCCCGCCGATCCTGCCCTCAACGCTGCCAAGGAGAAAATGCAGACTGAACTGCAAAGCGCTTCGGACAAATACGCGGCCACCATGAAACGACTTGAAACCGAAGCCGATCGTCTAGCTGCCGATATCCAAGAAGATCTTAAACATCTCGAAAAGATCGTGGTTGAGTCTGCTAAAGCTGAGGCCTGAGTATGGAAAAAGAACTGCCGGGCATCGTTCTGCCGGAGGTCAAAAAGCCTCGAGCGCCTGAACACGCACCGCTTCACAACTCGTTCATTGAACTTGAAACGATTCGACGGCATTTGGAAAAGACCAACGACGTCAATACCGTCGATTCCTTAAAAGCCGAGTTAAATTCCTTATCAACTGAAGACTACCTAACTACTGGACGAGGACAGGAAAATATCGCTCAAGCCAGACGACAGCATTTAGACAAGGAGCAACGTTTCGAGCAACAAATGGCTCGGGGCGCCGAAATTAGACGCGCAAGAGCAGCCAACGCCGGTTTGCTAGAACGATTCAAAAATTCGCTCGCTACGATGAGCGAACGAATCTTTGGAAAACCGCCCGCTCGTGAAACTAAGACTGGTAACGAGAATTCTGCAGAGCGACCTGAATAAGGTCGTTTTGTTTTAGGCTAAGCGCCGCCTCTTGGCCAAAGACCTTCACCTGGATGTCTTCACCGGCAACTTCTTTTTCTCCAATCACAATTGTCCAAGACACTTTTTCAATGGCGGCGTTGCGAATCTTCTTACCTACCTTCTCACTCGAGTCGTCGAGCTGCACACGCAAGCCGGCAGCGTCGAGCCTAGCGCGAAGCTCGGTAGCAAATGGAATGAAGGCGTCAGAAACAGTGGCTAAACGAATCTGCTCTGGAGCCAACCACATTGGGAAGGCGCCGGCGTAGTGCTCGATCATGACACCGATGAAACGTTCGACCGAGCCCAAGATGGCGCGGTGAATCATGACCGGGCGTTTCTTGGCGTTATCAGAATCGACGTACTCAAGTTCGAAGCGTTCAGGCAGGTTGAAGTCGAGCTGGATGGTGGCTAGTTGGTATTCACGCCCGATCGCGTCCTTGGCGATGAAATCGATCTTTGGACCGTAGAAAGCCGCGTCGCCGACACCGAGCTTATAATCCTGGCCGAGATCAGCCAGGAGCTCTTTCAACATACCTACGGCGTTATCCCAAACCTCAGCTCCACCAAGATAGGCCTCTGGCTTAGCAGGATCATTCACCGACAAACTAATACGCAAAGGCATGTTAAACGCCTTATAGAACTTTGTAATGATGTCGTAGATCGCCAGAGCTTCGGTCTTCACCTGATCCAGACGACAGAAGACGTGGGCGTCATCCTGAGTAATCGAGCGTACACGAGTTAGACCTTGGAGCTGGCCGGTGTTCTCATCGCGGTACACCGTCGTGACCTCACTATAACGAAGCGGCAGGTCACGGTAGCTGCGAACTCGTGAGGCGTAAATCTGGGTGTGGTGCGGGCAATTCATCGGCTTCAACACGAAAGCATCATCAGATTTCTTACTCGAGACGTGAAAGATGTCATCGGCAAATTTATCCCAGTGACCGCTCGTCTTATACAGGTCACTCTTGGCCATGTGCGGAATGTTCACGCGGGCGTAGCCATAGGGCTTCATGAGCGACCACACAAAGTTCACGAGCTGCTCACGTAAGATCGTGCCGCGAGGTGTGAAGAGCGGGAGTCCTGGACCAACAAGTGGTGAGAACGCAAAGAGATCAAGCTCGACACCGAGCTTGCGATGATCGCGGCGCTTAGCCTCTTCGAGCATGGTTAAGTGAGCCTCGAGCTGCTCCTTGGTCTCAAAAGCTACGCCGTAAATACGGGTGAGCTGCGCGTTCTTCTCGTCGCCACGCCAATAGGCGCCAGCCAGCTTGGTGAGCTTAAAGGCCTCGGGATCAATGTCCTTTGGATTCTCGATGTGACCGCCGCGACAAAGATCGAGATAGTTTCCCGACTTGTAGAAGGTCAGCTTCTGGCCATCTTTGGAGAACTCGTTAATCAGTTCGGTCTTGTAAGGGTTGTTAGCGAACTCCTGGCGAGCTTCGTCGGCACTAACGTCGATCCGTTCAAACGACTTCCAAGTGGTCAAAATCTTCCGCATACGCTTCTCGATCTTCGGCAGCTCGGTCTCGGAAATAGGCGTCGAGAATTCGAAATCGTAATAGAAGCCGTCCTCAATGGCAGGACCGATTGTGCGCTTAGCGTCGGGGTACATCTCGAGCACTGCGGCGGCGAGAAGGTGAGCTAACGAGTGGCGATAGTGTTCGAGTTCTTGGGGGTTCATATCCTTCTATATTTTTAGATCCCTCGTTTCCTCGGGACAAGCAAAAATCCGGCTAAAGCCTGTTGAGAGGCTCTGCCGGGACCGAGCCGGGGCTCGGCGGTTCCACCCGTTTTCCCCCAATGGGGCACTTTTATAATTGTCTTTTCGCTCCCGGATTGGTAGTCCGATCGTCGCGAATGGTCTTACTATAGCAGGCCGCCGAATTGGGTCAAGCGGCCTCGCCCAGGGGGTTGAGGGGGTTAGTATTGGGCAGCAGAGGTTAAGGGGGTTGCGAGATCCTGCAACCCCTTCAACCCCTATTGCTTAGGCTCCTCGATAATGATTTTGATGTGATCCTGCAGGGTCGGCACGCGCTTCAGCCAGAATGGTGTGAAGGATACGGACACGTCTTGGATAGCTTCAGAAGCTCGGAGCAAGGTCAAAACTTCGTGAGGAGCTCGGCCAACGAAACGATCTTTATCGAGAGTTTGCGCATCTTCGGAAATGATCGAGAGTCCATCTAAATACACGGTAATGACCGCTTCGGCATTAACTGTGTCGATATCCTCCACCTCCGAGCGCATGGTTTGGTGGTTGATAAGCGAAACGCGGAAACCGTCAGGAACCTGTTGGGCTAATAGACGTTCAGCGTAATTCTGGACTTGAGCTTTTGGGTAGTAAACTGCGGTTACTTTTTGCTTGAGTGTCAAGGTAAACGAGCCAACTTCAGCGCCAACGACCACATCGGTTGATTGGGTGATGGTTTCAACCTCGTAGGATTCGCCATCGAGCTTAGTGCGATCAACACCAGTACTGAGTTCCAACTTGGCTTCAGCTAAAACTTCTTCAGACAAAGAGGCTACGGCACCATCGATATCGGCCTGGGTCAAAACACGTACGTACTGCACACCGCCCGTCATAGGCGCCACGCTGACGCCGTAAATCTGGGTTTGCTGCGTGGCATTCAAACCAGGAACAGTGAATTTTGAGGCACCGATCTCTCCGCCTTTACCCGCTACGTCAGCTTTTACAAAAGCCTCAACCTGACCTTGAGCAGGGATAGTCACGAAATTTTGCAGACGGAACAAGACACCTTCTTGAGAAATCAATCGGGTGGTAGCTACGAGTGGCTGCTCCTTCGCCGATTCGTTAATCAAGGTTACGTAACCACTAGCCTTCTCCTCCACGGGAGTAGCACCTTCTGACGGCAAAGTGAAGACACGATTTTTATCGATAGTCTTTTCGACCACGACACCGGCCACTTGCCCATCTTCGACAGGTTCAGCGACAACGTCGATGTCCGCTTCAACGTCGATGACTTTGGGGTCAGCGATAATCCGGATTGTAGCCCGTGAAACAGATAGATAAAGGACGCAGAGCAGGAGAAGGAAAGTGATGACAACGAAGGCCACTGCGATGTGCTGGTACATGCGCAGCGAACGTGACAATGGCTTCCTCCCTGCGCCGGCGCGCTCCTCGCGCTTTGGTGCATTTTTGGCCATAGATAGTGGCATTATAACACAAGGGAATAGGTTGTAGGGCGTAGGGGGTAGAGCTTTTTCACTCTACGACCCACTCCCCACTCCCTACAACCTAGTACCTCACGTTATTCTCCCCGACTACGGCCGCAATCTTACCGATGGTGTCGCGAGTAGCCATAACGCTATATTCGGTAGCAATTTTCTTATCTTCTCCGCCCGAATTTACTAAGAGAAAAACGCGCGTCGTGCCTGGGGTAGCTTTAAAAATATCCCGCAGCTTCATGATCAAATCGTTGCTTGGTTTTTCTGGCACGACGATATTCAGACCTTCAGATTTCTTCACCGAATTCATAGTCTGAATCTTGGGCGCGTTGTCGATAACTTGGCGTTTGGCCACATCCTCCTGCCAATCCCCTGCTGCCAGCATGCGCGTCAGGTCGGGAATATCGGTTTCCACAAAGCTAATAAATGAATCTACGAGCACCGACCACTCATTAACTTCTGATTCTTCACGCTTGCGTACCGAAACCTTGCCCGTCAGCAACACAAAGGCTTCTGGTAAAAGTTTATCGCGGACTTTTACGTAGATCTTTGGGAAGACTACGGTCTCGAGCATACTCGTAGGGTCTTCGATACGCACAAAGGCCATGGGCTCGTTCTTTTTCTTGGTGAAGATCTGCTTGATATTGGTGATGACACCGGAAACACGAACGATGTCCCCGTCTGCCTTAGTGGGGATGCTCTTGAGCGAACTGATGTTCTCTCCAAACTTTTCGTAGAACAAAGAAGTGGGATGAGCGGAGACGTACAAACCGAGCAATTCTTTTTCCCAAGACAACAACACGCTCTTCGAAACCGGGTCAGCCGGTCGAAGCTCAAGCTTCTGCATAGCCATCTCGGGCGTCATCTCGAACAGTGATGATTGGTTGCGATCTTTCTCGGTCTGGGCCTGCTTGTTGTACATGACCAACTGATCAAGGTTGCCAACGAGCGTGACGCGATCACCAAAACGATCCAAGGCCCCGCACTTAACGAGTGCTTCTAGGGTTTTGCGGTTGAAGGCGTGTGAGTTAACGCGTGTCAGGAAATCGGAGAGATCAAGAAAAACGCCGTTCTGCTTGCGTTCTTTGACGATGATATCAGCGATTTCGCTACCTACGTTTTTAATCGCCTGTAAACCCCAACGAATATTGTTGGTACCCCTCACCACCGCAAAACCCGGAAAAGATTCGTTGATATCCGGAGGCAAGGCGTTCAAGCCCATGCGACGACACTCCTCAACCTCGATGGTAATACGATCAATATTCCCCGAATCCGAGTTCATGAGCGCAGCCATGAAACAGGCTGGATAGTAGGCTTTGAGGTAGGCGGTGCGATAGGCGATGGAAGCGTAACAGGCAGCGTGCGACTTGTTGAAACCGTAAGCCGCAAAGTCTTCAAGCTTTTGGAAAATCTTACCAGCCAAAACCTCACCCACGCCATTCTTCATGGCGCCTTCAATGAACTTGGCGCGCATTTTGGTCATGAGCTCGACAATCTTCTTGCCCATGGCTTTACGCAAAGAATCAGCTTCACCACCAGTGAAACCTGCGAGGTCCTTGGAGAGTTGCATGACTTGCTCCTGGTAGACAGGAATGCCGTAGGTCTCCCGGAAAGCGTTCTCCATGAGCGGATGATCGTAAATAACTTCTTCAACGCCATGCTTACGACGAATATAACTGTCGATAAACTGCATCGGGCCAGGTCGGTAGAGCGACACCATAGCGATGATGTCTTCAAAGGCCGAAGGCTGCAGCTCTTTGATGTAACGCTTCATACCATCGGATTCCAACTGAAAGACGCCTGTTGTTTCACCGCGACCAAGCAAAGCAAAAGTTTTAGCGTCATCGAGCGGCAAATGGTCCATGTCGACCACGTCGCCGGTAACCGCTTTGATAATCTCGAGCGCGTCTTCAATGACGGTTAAGTTGGACAGACCCAAGAAGTCCATCTTTACAAGCCCGGCAGCTTCGGAAGCGTTCAATGAGTACTGCGTCACGAGGGCCATGTCTTCGTGCTGACCAGCCTGAAGCGGAACGCGCTCAACAAGCGGTCTGTCTCCAATCACAATTCCGCAAGCGTGCTGCGAGGCGTGACGCGGGTTGCCTTCGAGCTTAATCGCTAAGTCGATAACCCGACGCACCATGGGGTTGCTCTCGTACATGATGCGAAGGTCTGGCGACTCGATGATAGCCTCCTTCAGTGGCGTGTGCTTGCCCTGAACTGGGGGCGGCACGTTCTTCGCTATCATGTCGGCCTCCTGGTAAGACAAACCGAGCACACGCGCCGAGTCACGCACAGCGGCGCGAGGCATGAGCGTTCCAAAAGTAATAATGCCGGCCACGCGATCAGCGCCGTACTTCTGGGTGACGTATTCCAAAACTTTGCCACGCCCGCGATCAGCGAAGTCGGTATCGATATCGGGAATCGAGATACGATCAGGGTTCAAGAAACGCTCGAATAGCAACCCGTAACGCAGCGGATCAAGGTCGGTGATGTGCAGCGAGTAAGCGACGATTGAACCGGCCGCCGAACCACGCCCCGGGCCCACCATGATGTTATGCTCCTTAGCCCAGTTAATGTAGTCCTGCACGATCAAGAAGTAGGATGAGAAACCCATCTTGCAAATAGTCGCGTATTCAAACTCGAAACGCTCCATGACGTGAGCTGGAATCGGGTCGCTATAACGTTCCTTCAGGCCTTCCAAACACAAATCGCGCATGTACTCGTTGTCGGTCTTGCCTTCTGGCAATGGAAAGTGTGGCAAAAAGTTTTTACCCAGTTCCATTTGGAATTGAATGCGGTCAGCAATGCGGCGAGTATTCAAGAACGCTTCGGGAACGTCGGCGAAGTACTCCATGATCTCTTCCGGCGAGTCGAAAGACAGGTCGACATCGTCAGTACTGGTACGGCGATATTCCTCGAGCGTTCGACCGCGTTGAATACATAATTGCGTCTCGTAAGCTTCACGATCTTCCGTGTTAAGATAAAAAACATTTTTCGTCGCCACGAGCGGACAACCGGTTTTCTCGGATAACTTTTTAAAAGTTTCGTTGATCTCGACCTGACGCGGCATGTCGGGATGATGTATGAGTTCAAGATAAAAATTCTCCCTACCAAAAATATCCTGATAGGTCGTGATCAACTTCTCGGCACGCTCGAGCTCACCATTAGCAGCTGCGGCTGGAATCTCGCCGCTCACCGCTCCAGACATGGCGATTAAACCCTTCGAGTGCGCCTTCAAGAACTCGTGATCGACACGAGGTTTGTAGTAGAAACCCTCCAAGAATGCAGCTGTGAGAATCTTCGATAAATTTCGATAACCCTCTTCGGTCTCAACAAGCAACACAAGCCGGAAAGGTCGATCATCCAAACGCGCACGCTTGTCCGTCATGCGGTGCTGAGCCACGTAAATATCAGCTCCAATGATCGGTTTAATTTCAGCGTCTTTGCAAGCTTTCCAAAACTCAACAGCTCCGTAAATGGCGCCGTTGTCGGTCAAAGCCAACGCCGACATACCCAGCTCCTTGGCACGCTTAACCAAGGCCTTTGGCTTGGGGAGAGCCTCGAGCAAGGAATAGTGCGAGTGCACGTGGAGGTATACGAAATCCTTGGGGTCCATAAACGTGCGATCTGTCCAAACTCTAACAAATATGGGCGCTTTCCGCGAGGGGCGTCGTCCCCATGATTTGCACAGGAGATCCCCTACTTCCGGGCTTCATCCCCCTTGGCAATTGACGCTATCCTAAGAAATGCCTAAGCTGAATCACTGCTAATCCTACTCATAATGGTAGCGACCTGGCAGAAAGAGGTGCCGTCATGCTCTGCCTTCTTCTCTGGCTCTGCTCTCAGGCATCCGGTCAGGACACGAACGCGACCCAGCAGGTCGTCAACTTCTCACGCTGCAAGCTCATCGTCGTCAAGCAAGTCCTGGACCACGATCAGGAAAATCGGCTGCAGGCCCTCCGCGCCGTGCGGCCGAAGCTGTTCGCCAACAAGGAGAAGCGCACGGCCTACAGCGTGGCCAGCGCCCAGACCGCGCGCCTGGTCGCAGAGGCCCTGATCCTGATCAGCGCGACCGAGACCGAACTCGCCAGGTTCGAGGACGTGGTCCGGCGCGAGATGCCGTACGTTCAGCTGCCCCCGCTCGCCTTCGACGAGTGCCTGATGATCATCCTGGTCAGTCATGGCGTCGATCCGCAGCGGAAGACCTAGTGCACTCCACCTCGTCTGCCTCGCAACGAACGGTCCCGCACCTTCTGGTGAGGATGCCGGAAGGTGCGGGGTTGTTTGTTTAAAAGTGGCTTGACACAAAATATTGTTCGTGATGGAATATTTATAAGCCGGTTGGGTTGAATAAACCTATACTGTCGGATGATACAAATAGACTCCCCAATAGAAATATTGGCGGAGTCTATTTGTTTTCCCGGGATATTCGGGCCCATGGAGGTAACCGGCAACTACTCTTTTTCTATTCTTTCTCCCGGGAGCGCATAGCGTCAATAATTTTGCGCACACCCTCAGCAATACTACTTACCATGGTGATATTGCCATCGAACTTCCGTTTCATGCTCATGACGGCATCCTCCAACGAAGCAACTCGGCTTTTGATCTCGTCTACCAAACCATGGACGTGACGAAGCAAGGTGGCCGCTTGGTAGATCAACCAGCATAAAAAGGCCGTGAACCACAAAGCACAGAAGGCTAGCACGATAAAGAGAATGTCTTGGGAACCGAGCATAAGCGGTGGATAGTGAATGGAGTATACCCTAGGTCCGTAAAACGGCACCGAATTTGCCCGTTAGGCTGTGGGCGACGGTGGTCATGATTTCTTCGACCTCCTCGCTCGTCAAAGTGCGCTCAGTCGAGCCAAAAGTGATCGATAACGTCATACTCTTTTTGCCATCCTCGACGCCCTTGCCGCGATAGATGTCGACAAGCTCAACTTTTTGCACCAGGATATTTTGTTCAGCGATCATCTTCTCAAGAGCGGCGAACTCGGTACGTTCAGTAACCACAAAAGAAATGTCGCGAGTAACTACAGGGAATTCCGAAACTGGTACGTAAGACAAGGCCTTACGCATGTACGGCATCAGAGCTTCGAGATCGAGATCAATTACGAAAACCGGACGAACAATGCCGAAAGCTTCTTGATTTGCGTCAGCCACCTGGCCAATAATACCTACGACCTTGCGATTGTCGCCCTGACCCACCGACACGAAGGCGCTTCGCGATTGGTGCCAGCGCATATCGTCAACATTGCCACCGATCGAAAACTCGATGCCAGTACGTTCACCAAGAAGCTCCAGCACGCCGCGCAGATCCATATACGCCTGCTCCGCACTCTCGCGACCGTACTCAGAAATCACTAGACGGAAACGCTCTTCAGGAATATCGCCGGCCTTGGGGAGATGAACTCGCGACAACTCGAAAACTTTCGCGCTTGGTACGTTGGCCTGATTGCGTTCGATGTCACGCAGTAAACTCGGCAGCAAGCTTGGACGTAAATGCGACAGGTCTTCCGCAAGTGGATTGAAAACCCGAACCGCATCAAGAGGAGAGATCCCGTACTTCTCAAGTGACTTCACGTCGATAAACGAGTAGCCAAAAAACTCGGTATAGCCGACGGACGCCAGGAAACGCTTGATCCAAGCCTCCCAAACCAAAGTCTGATCATCGGCGAGCACCGGCGGCGGAGCTGAAGGCAAAGTCAGCGGCATTTTGTGGTAACCGTAAATGCGAGCGACTTCTTCGGTGAGGTCGACCTCAGCTTCGATGTCGTGTTCACGCCAATACGGCACGGTAGCCGTCACTCGTGAACCGGTCTTTTCGAGCTTGAAGCCGAGACGAGTCAAGATCGACGAAATTTCGTCGTCTGAAATCTCAACGCCAATACGAGCGCGGATCTTTTTGAACAGAACCGGATAACTTTCGGCCTTATGCTCGCCTAGTCGTACATCGGTAATACCTTCGAGTTTGCCGCCGGCGAGCTCATTAGCGAGTTCGATCGCTCGGGCGAGTGCCGCAGGCAAGGCTTCTGTCGACAAACCTTTTTCGAAAACGAGCTGAGAATCAGAGTACAAATTCAGGTCACGTGATGTCTTGCGAATGGAAACCGCATCAAAGGTCGCTGCTTCAAAGATTACGGTGGTCGTCGCATCAGTCGTTCCGGACTCGAGGCCGCCCATAACACCAGCCACAGCGAGAGGTCGCTCGCTATCAGCAATGACAAGATGTTTACTCGTCAGCTTGTAATCCTTGCCATCGAGCGCCTTGAGTGACTCCCCCTTCCCTGCTGGACGCACAACGATGCGGCCGTTTACTTTACTAGCGTCGAAAGCATGCAAAGGCTGGCCGTA
>JBBUCB010000030.1:0-5151 GCA_038058005.1 Patescibacteria group bacterium
GAGAACCCCGGCATTTACGAGACGCAACGAGTTTTATTCCTGTCACTTTGGGAACGTTTGGCGGTCTAACTTTAGCTATGCTGAGTGAGTTTTGGGCGAAAACTAAGCAACGAGCTTTTGAGAGGCTGACTGGCTTTGGCCGGGATGTCGGGAGTGTTTTTCAGGCACTTGGCGCTTGGGGTATCGTTTTTCTCCTCGTTGAGCTCGTATTAGGGCTTTTGCCCTTGTTCATCGCCCTAACCCTCGGATCAACTGTTGATGCCATGATCGGCGCCCGAGGCATCGGCGTGGTCACGAGTGACGTGAACGATCAACTAATCCGCTGGCTGGCAATCCTGATCGTAGCCTTTTTAGCGTATTTATTTACGGTTCGTTTTACGGGAAAAGCCGGGGAAGTGGGTCGCGGCCTACGGGATATCGTTATATTTTCCAGTTTGTTGATCTACCTCATCACCATCCACCAGATTTTCCTAGTTTTCGTATTCCTTGGCGTTCTAGCGATTGATATCATTTTTGCTCACGACGTTAGGATTCGCATGGTAAATTTGCTCCTGGCGATCATGGCCGGCAGCGTTATTGCTCATACCCTGATCCGTTACACCGTTTTACGATCGTTCTCGGTCGGGGAGGGGTTAACGATGGTTGCCGCGATTGCGTTATTTGTGGTGTTCTTAAAGCTCCGGGTTGCAGGAACAAAAGCCTAGATTAAAGAGGAAAGATTAAGGATTCTTTAATCTCAAGTAATATGCGCAAAATCACCGATTGGCACGTTCACTCACGTTTTTCACGTGCGTGTTCGCAAAATTTAACCCTTGAAAACAACGCTCTGTGGTGTGAGAAGAAGGGCGTGAATGTTTTAGGTACGGCTGATTTTACCCATCCTGAATGGTTTGGGGAGATTGAAAGTAAGTTGATTGAGGACGAGCCTGGTCTTTACAAGCTGAAAGATGGCCGATTTTCGGACATGCGTTACATGCTGACCACCGAGGTGTCCCAGATTTACAAAAAGAACGATAAAACCCGCCGCATCCATAACCTAATTCTGGCTCCGTCGATCGAAACGGTACGTAAGACCAACAAGTGGTTGGCTGATGCGGGTTTTAACCTCAAGGCCGATGGTCGACCTATCTTGGGACTCGACTCTGAAGAGCTGTACAAGCGATTGAAAGACATCGACGAGCGTACAGTTCTGATCCCTGCCCACGCTTGGACACCGTGGTTCTCGGTGTTTGGTTCCAAGTCCGGGTTCGATAGCCTGGAGGAATGTTTTGGTTCGATGGCTGAGCACGTGTTTGCCATCGAAACAGGTTTATCGAGCGATGCGCTCATGAACCGTTCCTGTTCGATGCTCGACAAGGTTGCGGTCATCTCAAACTCTGATGCGCATAGCCCAGAAAAGTTTGGTCGTGAAGCCAACGTCTTTGATGTTGCGCAGAATGAGTTTTCATTCGATGGCTTCATGAACGTTTTGCGGGCGCGTGATCAGAAAAAGTTTTTGTACACGATCGAATTCTATCCCGAAGAAGGGAAGTATCACGTTGATGGCCACGCTGACTGTGGCGTGGCACTCGATCCGAGTGAAACAAAGAAGCTTGGCGGACTTTGTCCAAAGTGTAAGCGACCACTCACGATCGGCGTCATGTCACGAGTCGCAGATTTACACGATCGTGAGGTGACGAGTATCCCAAACAATCACGTGCCACAAAAGTCGATTGTGCCGCTGCCAGAAATTCTCGCGGAGATTTACAACGTCGCCTCACCGAGTTCGAAGAAGGTCAAGGCAATGTACGAGAGCATGATTACGAATCTTGGAAATGAGTTTCACATTCTGCTCGACGCTTCCATCTCTGACATAAAAACTTTTGCTGGTGATGACATCGCAGAAGCGATACGTCGTGTGCGTGCCGGAGAAATGTCGATTACTCCTGGTTACGACGGAGTTTACGGAAAAGTGAAGATCTTTAAGGAAAACGAGCGAAAACAAAAGATTCCTCTGTTTTGAGCAGCGTCTCCTCCAAGGATAACGCTCCTCTCACTGAGGAATCTTTTTGAACTAGCGTCGCTTCTTTGCAGCCTTACGCTTAGCTGGCTTACGCTTTGCAACCTTGCGCTTGGCGGCTGCCTTACGCTTAGCTGGCTTCTTGGCTTTCTTCTTTGCTGCCATAAGTTTTGCACCTCCTGAGTTAAAGAGAAAAACTTTTCGAAAAAAGTTTTTCATTTGTTCGTCACGAGGTAGTTCATGACGTTGAGGGTAGTATAGCGATAAAAATACACAATGCACGAAATTGCTTCGTGCATTGTGTATAACTTTAATTGTTGCTGACAATTAATTTTGGATCGTCACTGTTGTGCCAACCGCAGACCAGTCGTAAAGCCACTCCGCATTCGGAATGCTGATGTTCACGCAACCGTGGCTCATGGGATGACCAAAATTGTTATGCCAATAGGCGGAGTGGAGGTAATAGTGATTTCGAAAACGCATGTTCCACTTCACATTTGGCAAGCTGTAGTTGTTTGGGTTACCAGCTCCATAGAACCAGCTGTAGTCCATGATGGGAATTTTGGCAGTGATAGTGGTAGTTCCTTGGGGCGTGTTCCAGCCGCTGACTCCAGTCGAAACCAAGAAGGTATTCACGGGGACACCGTTGGCGTAGGCGGTGAGTCGCTGCTCGGAGATATCGACAAGGACATACTTATCGGTTGTGGCATCAACGAGCTGAGTTGTGGCAGCGAGGACCAGGAGATGATTAGAGGTGGCGTCTTTAAGTGTGGCCGGGATCAGCGTTGAACTCGAGGTTACGATTGAAGTCTCCACACTGGCCGTGGTGCTGCCGACAGTTTCCACAATGTCGATCACGCTGCTGCCAAAGGCGCCTTCACTGGTTGCTAGTTCGTCGCTGCCGTCATTATCGATGTCAAAAGCAGCTACGGGGGAGCCGTGGGTTTGGGTTAAGCCGGTTGCTAACGATTGTCGATATTTAAGCGTGTCGTTCGTCCAAGCAAAAATGGTTACGCTTGGATGCGCATAGGCCATGGGGGAGGCTAGAACTTCAAGGCGTTCATCGCCGTCAGTATCGCCTAGGGTTACAAAAACGCCCGTTGAGTCGCTGGCTGAGCCACTAAACGCTTCATCGAGCAAAACTCCAGCGGCGCTGAAAACTCGAATATGCGGGCCGCCGGTAACTCCGGCTCCGGTAATAATTTCGGCCACGCCGTCACCAGTAATATCGCCGCAGGCAACGTTTACGCCCCCGCGAAAAGCTTCAGAATACGCGAAAAATGAGGTTCCCGTTGGGATCCCATCATTGCTAAAAACTCGAATATGCGGTCCGCCGGTATAGCCAGCCCCGGTGACTATTTCACTATTTCCGTCACCGTCGAGATCGCAGGTAGCCACGTTGACTCCACCCCGAAAAGTTTCTCCGTAAGCAAGAAAATCACCAATCGTTGATCCGTCCTGACGGAAAACCCGCACGAGTGGCTGGCTGCCGTAGCCCGAGCCCACGATAATTTCGGCCACGCCGTCACCTCCAAGGTCGGCCGCCGTGACGCTGCCCGGGGTTCCCTCGGCAAAGGGGACGAACGACCTTACGAGCTCTCCCGTTTCGGAAAAAATCTTAAGTTCGTAGCCGCTAGCGGCTTCCACGTCCTGAATAACCAAAAAACTCAGGGCTACAATAAGAAAGGCAAGGGACTTCATATGTTTACACTTTGACCACAGAACAGCTCAGTCGAGCAAATCCTTATGACAAAAAAACGGGTGATGCCCATAGTGTAACATCTTTTGTTTTTGAACGTTATACATGACAAGCGATTGACAAAAAGCATTTTTTAAGCTATACTTAGCCGTTTTATGCTAGCGACTCTGAAGAAAAATCCCGTTGTTCGTAAGTTTGCTGTCGAGCATCATCGCTTACAGCGCCAGCTTGTTTGGCGTACGGGAGCCACGCGATACGCCTCTGAACGTAGCCAGGCGAATTTGCCGTTTAAGGTTTTTTCTCATAAATCCTTACTACTTCGTAAGCTCGGCAATGCCGACATGCGTTTGCAGCACAACAAGATAACCAATTTACAGCTGGCCTCAAAAGAGATTACCAAGATCGTTATCAAACCTGGTGAAACGTTCTCACTTTGGAAGCTCGTGGGTCGTCCAAGTGCCAAGAAGGGTTATCTGCCAGGCATCTTGCTTTCGAATGGCGAGGTCATCGAGGGCGTTGGCGGGGGACTCTGCCAGATGGCCAATTTGTTGTATTGGATGATTCTGCACTCTCCATTGACCGTAACCGAGCGTTACCGTCACAGTTTTGACGCTTTTCCAGATTCTGGTCGCGTCTTGCCATTCGCAAGTGGTGCGACGATTTTCTATAACTACGTCGATCTCCAATTCCGCAATGATACTGAGGCAGATTTTGAGATCGAAGTTTGGGTAGACGACAAATTCTTGCGTGGCGAGCTCCGTGCTAGCCATGAGCCCAAGGTTGCCTACTCGATTATCGAACGCGATCATCGTTTTCTCCATAACCAAAAGACCGGCAAGTTCTATCGAGAAAATATACTCTTCCAGCAGATCACCGATCGTCGTACGGGTAATCTTTTAAGCGATACCTTGGTCTGCGAGAACCATTCGGAGATGAAGTATTTGCCGCCTCCTGGAGCTATCGTCGTTATGGAATAAACAAAAACACCCGCCTGAGCGGGTGTTTTTGGTGGACTGCCGTATGTCGACATTCGAGCCTCAAGATACAGGTCAGCAGCGACCTTTACCGCCTGAATTTCGCTCCCTAATCGCTGTCTTATCCACGGCGTCGCGCGACTCGAGTAGGTTGGCAGTAACCTATCCCTGGTGAGGGCTCGCGACTCGTACCAGGCTAATGGGTGATGGCATTAGAACCTCGTGAATAAGGTTGATCCGGATCTTCCCAACCACAATTGATGCTCGATATCCACCTGTGAAGCTTCAACACTTTGATATTGGCTGCTACTCTGCAGTTTGGCCAGCCTGATAGTAAGAAAACCGAAGGCTGTCTTAACCCCCTCAAGACATTGGAGGGAGACACGCGAGCGCCCGTCTGGGGTGGTTGTAGCGCATCCTGACTACAATTCAACGAAAAGACTGTATGTCCCGAGACAAATTTAAGGGGAACATTCCCG
>JBBUCB010000031.1:0-2357 GCA_038058005.1 Patescibacteria group bacterium
AGGAGCACACCTTTGAAGAGCGCCCTTGGGGTCGCTTTGAGATTTTGTTAAACACCGATCACTTCAAGAGTAAACGCATGTTGCTTCATCCTGGCAAGCAACTTTCATACCAGCGTCACAAGTACCGTAGCGAGGATTGGACCATCACTGGGGGAGTGGGAACGGTGACGCTCAATGATGTCGAATCGGTAGTTAAGGCGGGAGATCATATTACGATCACAGCTGGCACCAAACACACCATTCATAACCACGGTGATGTGCCCCTTGAGTTTATTGAGGTCCAGACGGGTACCTATTTTGGCGAAGACGATATTGAGCGCTTCCGAGATGAGTACGGACGTGTCTAAATTTACGTTACAAAACCGAGGTCTGAGTGTAATATATGCTAGAATAAGCTAAATTTAGCAAATAGTTTTCACCTGCTATGAATAAGCTCGCCTGGGTCTTGCTCGCATTGATCGGTACGGTAGTTGTCGTCGGTTCCTGGTTTCTTTTAAAGATGCCGGAGCGCGAAGTAGACGGGGGTGACGTTGGGACGCCGATCAGTAATCCTGAGGCCACCACCGGTAAGCAGGTTTATCATTTAGATGTTGACGGCGCGCGCCGCGAATTTATTGTTTATCGTCCTGACAACGTCCCGACGACCGAGGAGTTGCCTGTGGTCTTTATGTTCCATGGCGGTGGTCAGAACGGAGAGATTTTTTATCGGGGATCTGGCTGGACGAATAAAGCTGACGAAGAGGGTTTGATGGTTGTTTTCCCAACGGCTCTTAAATATCACGTCTACTCTGATTCAAAAGTAAAAAATGGTGAGGTGATGAACAATGTGGCTGAATACGCCACCCGTTGGTCTGGTGCAAAGATCGAAACCAGGTTCGATCCCGAATATCCGGATCAGACCACACACGATGACTTTGCGTTTGTCGATGCGATGGTTAATTTCTTGGGTGAGAATTATGCCGTCGACACCAACCGTTTTTATGCGACCGGCTTCTCAAACGGTGGCGGCTTCGTGAATAATCTGATGGTGAGGTCTACAGATACTTTTGCCGCCTTCGCCAGCAATGCTTCGGGCGGATTCAGTGTGGGAGAACTATATACGGAAGATGGCGGTAAACCAGGGGATTTTGTAGCCCGTCCGTCAATTGTGTTGATTGGTTCACTCGACCCTAAACTTACTTACATGAGCGGTGTCATCCTCGGTGAGGAGATTAGCGAGTTTGCAACTGACGAGTCAGCTGCCGATGAGGATAACGCAGTTCGCGTTCGCTACATCGACCCTTACCTAGATATCTTAGGGCTCACCGATAGCTACACCTACGAACATCAGGGCCGCATCTCGCACTTCACTTTTGCCGATTCGGCGTCATCGAGTTCGGCGGCTGAGCTTAACCTCTATGTCGTCGAGGGCATGCAGCATATTTACCCTAATGGGAATAACTTCCCCTTCGATGTTGCTGATCTGTATTGGGACTTCTTCGAGCAATACAGCCTATAGTTCAGGCCCTTGCAAAATTAGTTCTCGCAGCTGATTTTGCATTTCAATCCCTCGACTTTTCTCGGGACAGGCTCTAGACTATCGCCTATATGTCAGATGTCCAAAAATCCGCACATTCTACCCAAGAACATGACGTCTTGGCGTACTGGGAGCAGCACAAAATCTTTGCACGTTCGGTCAATGAACGTCCCGAGTCTCGCCCCTATACGTTTTACGATGGTCCGCCTTTTGCGACGGGTTTGCCTCACTATGGGCACATTGTTGGGAGTGTCATGAAGGATGTGATCCCACGTTTTTGGACCATGAAGGGCTATCGCGTTGAGCGTCGTTGGGGCTGGGACTGTCACGGTCTCCCGATTGAAAATATCGTTGAGAAAAAACTCGATCTCAAGTCGAAAAAAGACATTGAGAATTTTGGGGTTGGAAAGTTTAACGAGACTTGTGAGGCGGTGGTTTTAGAATACGCTTCCGCCTGGAAGGCAATCATCCGTCGGTTAGGTCGTTGGGCTGACATGGATAACGCCTACAGCACCATGGAGACGCCGTACATGGAATCGATCTGGTGGGTGTTCCGCTCTTTGTGGGACAAGGGTCTGATTTATGAGGGTTACAAGCCCATGCACCTCTGCCCTCGCTGCGAGACGACACTGTCTAACTTTGAGGTTACTCAAGGGTACAGCGATGTTACAGATATCACGACCACGGTTGCCGTTGAACTGACGAGCGGTCCTTATGCGGACGCCAAGGCCCTCATCTGGACAACCACACCTTGGACTTTGCCCGGTAACGTCTTGCTCGCCGTGGGGGCCGACATGGAATATTGCTTGGTCGAGAGCGCGGGGGAGAAGTACATCGTTGC
>JBBUCB010000032.1:0-19152 GCA_038058005.1 Patescibacteria group bacterium
CGTGCTCGGTCGATCTCAACTACCGCACGAACTTGGGAACGTGCAGGTGTCGCGAGGCGAATCCCACCCACTTGGCCGAAAACAGGAGCGTTGCAGGACTACCGCCCATGGCAGGCAAGGAAGAGATGAACGGCGCGTCATCCCAACCAGTATCCAGGATCGGCCGACTGACCAAACCCGGCATCCAGACCGCGAAACGTGCCCCGGGATCAACCAGAGCAAGACGCCGTGGATGTTGAGCGGCTGCTGCCAGCATCTCCCAGCCCGGACGCACCAGGTTGTGCGGCCTGACGGGCGACAGACCGCGATCACTTTCGAAGTCGATGTTCACGAATCGAGCCGTCCAGGGCTCGAATACGCCACCTGCCCGCAGAGCAAGCAGAGAGGGATCGAAAGACAGATCCTCGATACGCATCACCTGACCACCGAGATGGCGAGCCAACGCCTTCAGGTTGTCCTCGTAGAAGACAATGGTCTCTTCGAGGCTCCCGAAGGACGCAGCGAGGACGGGAGCGGATCCGGTCGGAGACTTGTCGTCCTCAGACCCGGAGGGCAGCTCCAAGCCTTCAGGCCAGTGGAAGTAGTCCGGGGTCAGCCCCCTGAGTTTCAGCCGTACTCCGAAGCTGTCGTAGATGTTTCTTTTCCCCTCGTACAAAGACGGCACGGTTGCGATCTCGGGCATGTACCTTCCCCTTTAAGCGGGTTCGAAAGCCGCTTTGGGAGGAACGTACGGAAACAGCCTACATAGCTAAGGTGAAGAATGCAACTTATGACATCTATCAAAAACTCCCATTAGTGGGAGTTTTTTGTATCTAGCAAAGCTTCGTGAATCGCTCCTAACACATGATCGCGATCCTTGCCTTCATGCATCGAGTGCAAAATGTGTGGGATGTGACTGTAATCCGATTCCAAAGTCCGCTTCAGTTTTACGAGCTCTGACTGCGAAAGTTTATCGACCTTATTCACGATCATGACAAATGGCAGTTTGGCGTTACGGAGGAGATCGACCATGTCTTGATCAAGGTCAGTAGGACCGGCTTTAGCATCGATAACAAGCAACACAAGCGCGACGTTTGGAGTAGTTTCTAAATAATCCGCAATCAAATTGCCGAATTCGCTCTGCTTCTCTTTCGAGGCTTGAGCAAAACCATAACCCGGCATGTCGACCATGTAATATTTCGGTTCGATCTGATACAGGTTGATCGTTCGTGTTCTTCCTGCGGACGAGCTCACACGAGCCAAGGCTTTCTGACCAGCCAAGTGATTAATCAGCGATGACTTCCCCACGTTGGAACGCCCAACCAAGGCAACCTGAGGTTTGCCGTCTTTGGGGAGTGCTGCCAGATCAACAACGCTTTTGAGAAAAATAACTGAGAGGTTAAACGATTCTTGGCTTACCAACCTTGAGCAATCAACGCCAAACGAGCGGCGTCGACCTGCGCTTCCTGTTTACTCGAGCCGTGTCCTTCAGCGATCAACTCCTTACCCAGGTAAACACCGATAGTGAACACCTTAGCGTGATCAGGGCCGCTCTCTTCAAGAACTTTATAACTCGGGGTAGTAGCCAGTTTAGATTGAGAAGCTTCTTGGAACAAACTCTTCGGATCGGCGTAAGAGTGGCTCTCGAGAATACCTGTCAATTGCGACAAGACTTTCTCCGTGATGAATACTCGTGATGTTTCCCAACCAAAATCCAAATACACCGCGCCGATAATCGCTTCCATGGCGTTGGCGAGGATGTAGCGACGAGCCTTCGAATTAGCATCCTTTTCTTCTCCGCGCGATAAGTACAGATAAGGCTCCACTCCAAGCGTCTGAGCAAGGATCGACAAACTATCACCGTTAACAAGCGCAGAGCGCCAGGTGGTCAATTCGCCTTCTGGGTTTGGATAGTTGTTGTAGAGGTACTCGGTGACGACGAGCTCAAGCACGGCGTCTCCGAGAAACTCCAAACGTTCGTTGTGGGCCAGAGGAAAGTCGGGATGCTCGTTCAGGTACGAGCGATGCACCACCGCCTGCTCCAGATGACCATCAGCCTTGTACGGAATATCGAGTTGTTTGGCGAGTTCAGCAATGTTCTTCTGCATAGTTAGGTTTTGAGGACTTTTTTGGCTTCGGCCTCAGCGGCCTTCTTAACCTCCATGTCGATATCGATCTGCTTCTTTACGCCGGCTTCGACAGAATCCTTGTAGACAGCGCCTAAAACACCATTCACAAACTTACCCGAAGCATCACCACCAAAAGTCTTACCCAGTTCGATAGCCTCATTGATAGCTACAATCGAGGGGATGGTTTCGTCAATCTTGAGCTCATAGGCTCCCAAACGAAGGACGTTTCGATCAATCAGGGTCATGGTCTCTACCGTCCAATTAGGCGCAAAACGGTTCAAGAGCTCATCAAGTTCTTTCAGATGATTGATAACACCCTTCACCTGACGCTCCACGTAACCGCCGTCATCAAAGTCAGGGGCAAACTCAGTCCGGACAAACTTCACAATTTCCTCGATCTCAACTCCCTGTCCCTCACGACCACGAAAATCCCACTCATAGAGGGCTTGCATGGCCATGGTTCGGGCTAAGTGGCGGTTCGACATACACACAGAGAGTAGCAGAATATCGCTAAGGCTACAAACGGGTTATCGAGCCAATACCTTATTTTAACATCAATAACTCTTATTTTCATTAACACAGATTAAGTATGACGGATCCAACAGATTAAACACAGATGCAAAAACGAGCTCGTAAGCTCGCTTTCGCATCTGCCAATCTGTATAAAATCTGTTAGCACCGATTCACTAATCTGTGTTAATGAAAAGATGAGGTTTCAGATTTAAAAATATTTAGGCAACTTTTTCTTCTTTTTTAGTCTTTTTTGCCTTCTTATCGAGAGTCTTCTCGACCTCCTTCATGCCTGTGGCCTTAACTGAACGGTTAGCGTAGGCGCCACAAGCTTTACAGGCGCGGTGCGGCAAAATAGGAGCCTCGCACTTGGCGCACTTGGCAGTGGCAACCGGCTTCAAGGCATGATGCGAGCGGCGGCGGCGGACTTTAGAACGTGAGCTACGAAATGAGGGTAGAGGCATAAAAGTATTCGAGTATTCTAGTATTCAAGGGTTTAAATCCCTAGAGTACTGGGCTTCTAGATTACTAGAATACTTCTGTTAATGCCCGGTAGTCTAACGAAATTGACCAAATCCGTCAAGCCGAGTACTCTGACCCTCTGGCGAAAATGCCAGGAAATACGGCTTAGGAGGCCAAATGCGTCTGATCACTCGGTCCTTTAGCGTGAACAGTCGGGACGACGGCGAAGGCGGTAGTCGCCTCCAGTTCCACAACCATGGACTCGCTATCCTCGAGTCGAGGGGTGACCTGGCCATCACCACGGTCACGAACGAACGAAACCTGCTGCCCGGCACGATCCTGATGAACCTGGACTACAAGTACAACAAGACGGACAAGTTCTGGGAGCCTAGCCGCTATCCCAGTCTCGGTAACGCCTTGCTCACTCTCAGAGCCATCATCGAGGAAGCGACGAAGGAGCTGAACAAGCTGAAGAGGCAACCGATCACTCCCGCGAACGAGCTCAAGCGCACGGTCATGAGTGAGCGCAGGCAGCGAGCGGTGCGTTTGGCGAAGGCGCTTCTGGCCCAGGAGAACGAGCTCCTCAAGCTGTTCGACGCGGATGCTCCAATCAAGGAGCTCCAGGCTCAACTCGGGATCCGCCCGTACTACTCCTGGCTGCAGCTCTTGATCCGGTACAAGACCGCTGGCGAAGTCGATTACGCGGAGCGTGTCAGGAAGGCTGTGACCGCTCGCCACCTCTTCGACTGTCTGCGTCAGGGCACCACCGGACAGCGCGATGGTGACTTCGTGCAGCGTGGGCTGACGGCTCCGCTGCGCCTGATCCTCGACGTGTACGAGCGGGACCTCGGCAAGTGGGGATCGCCGCGCTTCGCGGCCGCGCTGCAGATCCTGCGGTCGCTTGTCATGAGCAAGCCCCTGACTGGCACCATGGCCAACGAAGAGCTCCGCCTGGCGGTCGAAGCCATCGATACCGGCGCCAACGAGATCCTCACGCGGCTCATCTCGTAAACCACAAAGCCCCGCCTCTCTACCGGTACGCATACCGGGCGACGAGAGGCGGGGCTTCTGCTTTTTGTGATTAGTCTGGAGCTACTACCGGCTCATCGTTCACAAGCGTGGTGGTAGCGACTTTGTCATCAGCAGTTTTGAAGCGCATGACCTTTACGCCCTGGGTGGCGCGACCGAGTTCGGAGACAGTGGTCACCGGAGTACGAATAACCTGACCAGCGACGGAGACCACGAGCAAGTCTCGTGGATCTTTTTTAGCAACGAGACGGCCAGCCACGAGCTTACCAGTCTTGGTAGTGATCTGAGCAGTTTTGATACCGCTACCACCACGACCTTGGAGACCATACTCGTTAACATCAGTACGCTTACCGTAACCGTTCTCCATGATGATCAGGAGCTGGCTACCGGCTTTTACCTCGTCCTGAGTCACGACTTCCATGCCCACGATGATGTCCTCGCCCTTCAGTTTCATACCGCGTACGCCAGCGGCCACACGGCCCATGGCACGTACATCATCTTCCCCAAAGCGAATGGATTGGCCGTTGGCCGAGACGAGCATAACGTCGTCCTTGCCGCCGGTAGTCTTGACCCACTCCAAGCTATCGCCATCGTTCAACTTGATAGCAATGAGCCCGGAACGACGTACGTTCTCAAAGTCATCGATTGAAGTCTTCTTGATGGTACCGCGAGCGGTTACCATCATGATGAACTTGGCCTTATCTTTTTTGAGATCGCCACACAAAACGGTGGTGACTTTTTCGCCTGGACCAAGCTCCAAGAAGTTTACAATCGCCTGACCCTTAGCAGTGCGCGAAGCTTCCGGAATTTCGTAGGCCTTCAAGCGGAAGACACGGCCACGAGAGGTGAAGAACATCATGTCTTGGTGGGTGGTGGTTGAGAACACCGCCTCAACCGAGTCTTCTTCTTTGGTGGTCAGACCCATGACACCCTTACCGCCACGATGCTGTTGCGAGAAAGCGTCAGACGCCAAACGCTTGATGTAGCCATCCTTGGTCATCATGACCACGGCCTGAGCGTCTGGAATCAAGTCCTCCATTGAGAACTCTTTGATACCCGACTTCACAATCTTGGTGCGGCGTTCATCGCCGTACTTCTCCATGAGCTCCTTAATCTCGTCACGAATAACGCCGAGCATTTTCTTTTCCGACTTCAAGATAGCTTCCAGAGCTTCCTTAATCGCCATCTTCTCCTTGTACTCCTGTTCGATGCGTAAAACTTCAAGGTTGGCCAAAGCCTGCAAGCGCATTTCAAGAATGGCTACGGCCTGACGCTCAGACATCTTGAACTTCTTCATCAGGTTGCCGCGAGCCTCATCTTTATCGGCCGATTTCTTGATGACGGCAATAACCTCATCGATACTCTTCAAGGCAATCCGCAAACCTTCCAAGATATGGAGGCGATCCATGATGCGATCCAACTCGTACTGGGTACGGCGGCGAACCACTACCTGACGATGCTTAATATGTTCTTCAAGCATCTGCTTCAAGTTCAAAATACGGGGCTGAATACCATCCACCAAGGCCAAAACATTGTAGTGGAAAGACGTCTGGAGCGGGGTCATTTGGTAGAGCTGGTTCAAGACCTTACGTGGGTAAGAATCTTTCTTCAATTCGACCACGATACGGACGCCTTCCTTGTTCGATTCATCGCGGAGATCACGAATGCCGTCGATCTTCTTCTCACGCACCAAATCGGCAATCTTTTCCAAGAGCGATGACTTGTTCACCATGTACGGAATTTCCGTCACAATGATCTGGTGGTTGTCCTTCTTGCCTTCAGCGATATCGGCCTTAGCTCGACACACCACTCCCCCGCGACCGGTGCTGTAAGCCACCTTCAAATCGGAGGCTCCATAGACAATACCGCCGGTTGGAAAATCAGGACCGGGGACAAATTCCATCAGCTCATCAATGCTAATCTCTGGATTGTCGATCAACGCCAAAGTAGCCGTACACACTTCCTTCACATTGTGAGGAGGAATGTTGGTAGCCATACCCACAGCAATACCCAACATGCCGTTCACGAGCAAGTTCGGGAGCTTAGCCGGCAAAACATGCGGCTCGTCGTGCTGACCATCGTAGTTCTTTCCAAAGTTAACCGTGTCCTTTTCGATATCGATCAAAAGCTCTTCTGCGATGCTGGAAAGTTTAGCCTCGGTATAACGCATAGCAGCCGCTGCGTCGCCGTCCATGGAACCAAAGTTACCTTGGCCGTTTACAAGCGGGTAGCGATACGAAAAGTCCTGCGCCATGCGCACCATGGACTCGTAAATTGCGCTGTCACCGTGAGGGTGATACTTAGCCATCACTTCTCCGACCACGTTGGCCGACTTACGGAAGCGGGCGTTGGCTCGGAGGCCAATCGTCCACATGGCGTACAGAATGCGGCGGTGGACCGGCTTCATGCCGTCACGTACGTCAGGCAAGGCACGAGAAACAATCACCGACATGGCGTAATCCAAATACGCCCGGCGCATCTCTTCAGTAATGCTCTGTTCTTTAACGATGCCAACGGGGAGAAGATCGGCCGAGATTGGATCGTTGGGTTTATTTGCCATAAGTGATTAATTTGCTTCGATTGTTTCGCCAGCTACTTCCCCCTCCATCTCTTCCTTCATGCCTTCGGTTACTTGGTCGAGAATCTCATCTTTAGCCACCTGCTCACGCGTCATGTCACTTACAAGCTCTTGAAGAGCGCTCATGCTCTCGCGAATTTCGGCCGCCTCCTCCTGATTCCGTAAACTATCTCGTGCCTGGGTAAAAGCATTGTCGGTGTCGGCCGCCTGACGCTCAGTCGCAAACCGATCAAAGGTCATCTTCATCTGCAAACCCCAAACCCCGGCTACGACTAGGCCGCCAAGCGCGAGCGCCGCCAGCAAACGATGCTGGTGATGCCGTGGTCGCTTGGGAAGAATGAGACGTTGTTCCGACATAGGCTAGTGGGACAAAAGTACCATTTTCATATCTTCCTCTGGAAGTCCGGCCCGTGCGATCTTGAGCTTGCCAACGTCTTCCGTCTGACAACCGAGCTCGCGCTTCAAGGCATCAACAGTGCCGTAATCAGCGTCACCAACATACGAGGCGATCACCATTCTTGGCTCAACCTGAGCCACAGCCTCGGCAGCCTGAGTAGCGGTGAAAACATCTTTGCCGCCAGCGGGAACAATCAGAATATCAATGGGGCCGAGAGCTTCAATGTCGGCAGTAGTTAAGGCTCGATCAAGAGCGCCAAGATAGCCAACACGCATGTTCTCAGCGTCGAAACGATAGATAGTGTGAGCACTCCCGTCTTTCTTAGGGGCGTGAATACCGGTCACAAACACACCCTGGATCTCATACTCGCCGGCATGCGGTATCAAGAAGGTCTTGTGACCCTCTTCTGGATGCTCTGGAGAGATCGCCCCAAGGTTACTCGTGTCTTTCCCCTCATGAGATTGCACCACAAGATAGGCTGCAACCGACTTAAACTTAATGTCCGGATGGTTAAAAGGATTCGTCACCAAAGTGACCTCCGTCTGTGCGGGTTTAGCGGTAATCGTAAAGCTACCGAGACCGTTCCAAGTGATTTGCATAGTCCGCCCTAGTTTACCCCTGTTCGTCGGCTTCTTCAAGCACTGTTGTCCAGTGGGCGATCTCTTGTTTGATCTCGTCTTCTGAAGGGTCGCGCTCGACAATTGACCAGCCTTCTTCAAATTGATCAGCCTTACCTCGGATCTCATCGGCATAGGTCATGTCTCGTTCAGCCATACCGCGCAACTGATCGATCATTTGCTGCAATCTCTCCTCTTCCGTCTTCCAACGGGCAACTAAGTCTTCAAAATTTTGCTGTCTTTCCTTGGCACGTTCGTCACACTGCTTATTCAAAACATCGTGAGCAAGCAAGATCGCTTGTTCGACCTGGTAACGTTCGGTGGCCTCAAGATCGCGTTCGAACAATTTGCTATTCACATAATCCATCACGTGAACACCGCTGTCAGTCATCGTCTTTACTTTGGTAGCGATCGGACCTTCGAGACGTTTCAAGATCTCGATTTGAAGACGCTGCTCTTCGTCACCCGCGCACAATTCGATGTAGGCCTTACGATACGGATATTCCTTGCGACCAATCAAAATAAGAGCCTGACGAATTTGTTTCTCAGTTGCGGCTTGGTTAGCAGCTAAATCCTCATACAGCCTCTGAGCCTCCCCCACGATCTCCGGCGGCGTCAGGGGTACCAGTTTATCGATGGAAATTTTGTACTCCTGCAATAAATATTCGTGAGGATGAGACATATGGCTGTAGTTTACTACAAAAAACCAAAAACCCGCCGATCAGCGGGTCTGGTTAAATGGTTTTCGTTTCAAGCTTGGTAAGTCGTTGCTCGTGGCTGTCTAGCTGAGGGACGATACCGGCGTCGAGCATTTCACTCACGGCCTCGATAGTCTCGTCCTTTGCCTGTTTGATCTCTTTGCGGAGCTCGGTCTTCACACGATGCTCGGAAGCTCTCATCTCTTGAAATAACAGGTCATTGTTGAGTCGGATTTTATCATCAACAACCTGCCCTACGACAGTTTGTAAAGTCTTGATTTGCTCCTTCGAAAAATCCTCCATATGTCTCAACATCATATCGATTCTGTCGATCCCCCACAAGCCGCCTTATCCCCTAAAAGCAGAGATCCGCGCCACCCCGTGAGGGCAGCGCGGATCGCGATGAGACGGTCAGTGGGTTCCGCCGCTCCTGAAGGACCGGCTGGAGTCGCCCCACGGTGCGTGGTCCCGCAGCCTCTTGTACCGCCGGATCCGCGCCAAGAGACGGCGGCGAGTCTGCTTCACCTGCTGGGGTGTGACGTAGTCAGGCAGGAGCTTGAGGAGAACCTCGAGGGCGTACTTGGCGGATGACTTCTCGTAATACCGCTGCGACACCATCCAATTGCTATCCCCCGTAGGCACGAGGACGAACACGAGGAAGACTCGATCGCAGTCCACGGTTCCACGGGGGTAGCACTTGAGGTACAGCCCCCTTCGATACATCCGCTTACTCGGCAGCTCGTCCACGAAATCCATGACACCTCCAGGGGGTGCAGGCTACTCGTTTTCGAGCAAAAAGTCAATATTTCTGCGGTTCAGAAAAACATTGACGAAAATCGGTAAATACCTTAAACTTCTGCCACTTCTTAAATATTAGCCCCAGGACGTCCCCCGACCCTTTCCGTTGAAAACATCCGGAAGGCGTCGGGGCACGGCCTGGAATATCATTCTATGGTAGAAGAAGTCCAAAAGAGCGAGCTTGAACAGCTCCTCGAGACCGCCAATTTTACGAACATCCCTAAAAAGGGTGATCTCGTGAAGGGTAAGGTCCTTTCAACCAAGGGTCGCCAGATCAAGATCGACATCAACGGCCTCATGGTCGGTGTTGTGCGTGGTCGCGAACTTTACAACGAGTCTGAAATCTACAAGAACCTTGATAAGGGTGAAGTAGTTGAAGCTACCGTGGTTGATGTAGAAAACGAAAACGGTGAAGTTGAATTGTCTTTCCGTCACGCTGGTCAAAAGCGCGCTTGGAAGGACTTGTCAGAGCTCTCAACCTCCGGTGAGCCAATCGCGGTTAAGATCTTGGACGCTAACAAGGGCGGTTTGATTGTCCGCGTTGGTCACGTTCAGGGCTTCTTGCCAGTTTCTCAGCTTGCTCCCGAGCACTACCCACGCGTAGCTGGTGGCGACAAGCAAAAGATTTTGGAGAAGCTCAAGAGCTTCGTTGGCCAGGACGTACGCGTCAAAGTTCTCGACGTTATGGAAGACGATGGCAAACTCATCGTGTCTGAAAAGGCTGTGTGGGAAGATGAGCAAAAGAATGTTATCGCTCAATGCAAAGTTGGCGATATCATCGCCGGTGAAGTCAGCGCCGTAGCCGACTTCGGTGCCTTCGTAAAGTTCTACCCAACCGGCACCAGCGTGCCTTTGGAAGGCTTGGTTCACATCTCCGAAATTGCTTGGCAGCGTATCGACCACCCACGTGACCTCCTGAAGGTTACTGATGAGGTCCGCGCCGAGATTATCGGGATTGAAGGCAGCAAGATCTTCTTGTCCATGAAGAAATTGACTGAAGATCCTTGGGTCAACGTCACCAAGCGTTACAAGGTTGGCGATTGGGTCGAGGGCAAGGTCGTAAAGATCAACCCCTTTGGCTTCTTCATCGAACTTGATCAAGACATCCAAGGTTTAGCTCACATCTCTGAGCTGTCCGACAAGCCGGTCGAGGACGCTACCAAGATTGCCAAGATCGGTGACGCCATGAAGTTCCGCGTAGTCTCAATCGAGCCTCAGGAACATCGTCTTGGTCTGTCTCTCCGTGAAGAAAAGAAGGAAGACAAGACCAAAGAAAAGGAGACTGTAACCGAATAAATAAACTAATAACGAGCGAGCACTTGTCTCGCTCGTTATTGTATGGTGAGCTATAGGGAGTTACTTGTAACTTTACTTATGAAACCACTGTCCAAAAATTTGATCATTCTGGTCCTGTCCCTGCTTGTGATCGGAGCCGTCTTCTCGGCCACCAGTCTGAACAAGAAACAAACTCCTGAAACTATTGGTGTAACGGCACTCGTAGAAAAAATTAACAACGATGAAATTACGCGCGTAGAAGTCCAAGAAGACACCCTGTCGGCCTTTACCGCTGACAACGTGGAATACTCCGTCAAGAAAGAACCGACGGTTTCCTTGTCTGAACTCTTGAGCGACTACGGTGTTCCGGCTGAAAAAATCATTAGCCTGAACGTTGAGGTCAAAGAACCCGGCCTCGGAGTAACGCTCGCCCGCAGCTTCTTGCCCACCCTGCTCTTCGTCATTGGTCTTTCGATTGTACTCTGGCTCTTCATTCGTCAAATGCAGGGGGCCAGCTCCCGAGCCATGACTTTCGGCCAGTCCAATGCCCGTGAAGTCAACAACAAAAAGAATCGCATCACTTTTGCCCAAGTAGCCGGTAACCCAGAAGCCAAAGAAGAACTCTCAGAAATTGTCGAGTTCTTGAAGACTCCCAAAAAGTTCGTTGATCTTGGTGCCAAGATTCCGAAAGGTGTTTTGCTCATGGGTCCCCCTGGAACCGGTAAGACTTTGATCGCCCGCGCTGTAGCCGGTGAGGCCAACGTACCGTTTTTCCACATTTCCGGATCTGAATTTGTGGAAATGTTTGTGGGTGTTGGTGCTAGCCGTGTCCGTGACCTGTTCCAGAAAGCTAAGAAGGCAGCTCCATGCATTATCTTTATCGATGAAATCGACGCCGTCGGTCGCCAGCGTGGCACCGGTATGGGTGGAGGTCATGATGAACGTGAACAGACGCTGAACCAGATCCTGGTTGAAATGGACGGTTTCGATCCAAACCTTGGAGTTATCGTAATTGCCGCCACCAACCGCCCAGACGTACTTGACCCAGCCTTGCTCCGCCCTGGTCGTTTTGACCGTCGCGTCATTTTGGATCGTCCAGACCTCAAGGCCCGTCAGGAAATTCTCGTTACCCATACCTTGAACAAACCCCTCGCCAAAGAAGTTGATCTCAAGCGTGTCGCTGAACGTACCGTTGGTCTGTCCGGTGCCGACCTTATGAACATCGTGAACGAAGCCGCCATTTTTGCTGCTCGTCGCGATCAGAAGGAGATCATGCAGAAAGATCTTCTCGACTCCATTGAAAAAGTCTTGATCGGACCCGAGCGTAAAAGCCACGTCCTTGGTGAGGAGGAACGTGTCATGACCGCTTACCACGAAGCTGGACACGCCGTGGTTGGCCACTTGCTCCCCCACTGTGACGAAGTCCACAAGATCTCGATCATCTCGCGTGGCCGAGCCGCTGGTTACACTATGAGCATCCCTGGTGAAGATCGAAAGATGCATTCACGCCAGGAGTTCCTGGACGATATGGCCATGATGCTTGGAGGCTACGTAGCTGAGCGCGAAATCTTCGGCGATATGACCACCGGTGCCAGCAACGACCTGCAGAAAGCTACCGCCGTGGCCCGCGACTTGGTTACCCAATACGGTATGAGCGATCAGCTTGGTCCTCGCACCTACGGACAACGTGAAGACATGCCATTCCTTGGCCGAGGCGGTCACGAAGCTCGTGACTACTCAGAAAAGGTCGCTGAACAGATCGATAGCGAAATGGCAAAACTCTTAAACGGCGCCCTGGAGACCGCGACGAGGATCGTGAAAGAGAATCGCGCCAAGATGGATCAAGTGGTAGCCTCACTTCTCAAAAATGAAACGATCGAAAAGGAAGAATTCATTACTCTTGTAGGCCCAGCCACCAAAGCTCCGAAAATTACTCCGCGACCAGCCGCCGTGTAAGCGAATACCCCGCACCTTTTCCAGACCCATTGAGGTCAAAGAAAAGGTGCGGGGTTTCGTTGTATACTACCTGCAACTCTTGGAGGAGTATGAAACCACATGTCCCTGTCTATCGCCCGATCCTAAAGCACGCTTTAGAAACGGCTTGGACCCATCGAGAATTATGGCCAATTGCGGCCGTGGCCGGTTTAGCCGGTACGGGCGCTGTGGTTAATGACGTTTTGAATCAGGCCAAACTCGCCACGGCCGTACCTACCAGCGATTTCAGCCAGGCTTTTGGGAATCTCCACATTCTTGGCGTTTATAGGGACAATCTGATCTTTGCCAGCCCTGAACAAATTACTCTGGGTACAATTATTTTGCTGTTTACGGCTGTCTTGGTAGTGATTGCTATCGCCGCCTGCCAACAAGTGATGCTACGGGTTGTTCACGGCGCACTCAAAAGAAAAACTCACTTATCCCTTCAAGAAATTCGTCACGAATTTCTTCACCCTCGATTATTCCGCTTCCTTACCCTCGACTTGTTCCTCAAACTCATGGTCATCAACCTGATGATCGCTACCACGGTACTCGTAAGTAGTTTGAATGTCGGACAAATTGTTTCAGACGCTTTTTTCGGAGTCATTTTCTCAGCTGCGGCTCTGTCGCTAGCCCTCACGTTGAACGTCCTCGTTATGTTGGCCCTGATTGGCGTGGCCCGTAAAGACATGAGCCTCGGCGAATCTATCGCTTACGCCTGGAATTTATACCGCCAACACTCTTGGGTCTGTCTCGAAATGTCCGTCGTGCTTTTTGCAGTCAACTTCCTCATCTCGGCCGCTTACGACGGCACCATTTTAGCTCTTGGCGTGCCAGCCGCCCTTGGTCTGTTAAGCGCCCTGCAGATGGGATCGGCTCTGGCCTACCTGGGCTTACTAGCCGTCATTGCCCTCGTAGTTGTCACGCTGACTTTGACTTTTGCAGGGTTCGCTACCACCTTCACCTACTCCGTTTGGACTGCTTTAGTTGAACAACTCGAGAAAAAAACGGTTACCCCTCGCGTCGTAGTCCACACCAAACGTTTCTTCGAGCACCTAAGATGAGCTCTAAGGTACAATACGAGACATGTCATCGTCGCTACCTTCAATTCAAGACCTGCTTAAAAAGCGAGCCGAGGCCAAGTCTGAGCAGGTGACAACGCCAGCCGTGGCAGCACCAGCACCGACTCCTGCCCGCGCCATCAAGGCAGACCTCCCCAAACCGGCACCGAAGGCCCCAGAGCCTGAGCCGGTTATTCCTGCGTCTGCTCGAGCAACCTTAACTGACGTCGATACTGCCCAAAGGTTTTCCGAGAAGATGACCTCGATTAAATTCAAGGAGAAAGAACACGAATCCCAAAAATTGGCGGCCAGCATTGGCATACCATCCATCAGCCTCAAAGGCTTCCCCATCAGTCCGGAAGCGCTCATCCTGGTACCCGAAGAGCAGGCCAAAGCCCTGAAAGTCATTTGTTTCCTGTTTACCGGCCCGGAACTGCGTTTAGGTGCCATGAATCCGGAAGACCCGGCCGTGAAAGAACTTTTGTTCGAGCTTGGTGAACGCAACAAGTCCAACCCCAAGCTCTACTTGTTATCAGAAGAGAGTTATAACCAAGGCCTCAAACTCTACGCCGCCCTCCCGAAGATCAAGCAGCTCGTAAAGGGCGTCCAAATCACTAAAGATGAGCTTGAGCGGTACGCTGCCCAAATGACAGACTTCGCTTCAATTGCGAGTGTCATGAAACGCTCCAGCGTCACCGACATTTTGGCGGTTGTTATCGCCGCCTCGCTGAAGCTTGGATCTTCCGACATTCACATTGAGGCCGAGGAAAAAGGCATTGTCGTGCGTTTCCGTGTTGACGGTATCTTGCAGGAAGTCGCGGTGCTTGCTCGTGAGCAGTGGACCAAGATCATTAACCGCATCAAACTCATTGCCAGCCTCAAAATCAACATTACCGACCAAGCTCAAGATGGCCGGTTTACGATTTTCCAAAAAAATAAGGAGATCGATGTCCGTATCAGCACGATCCCGACCGCTTACGGCGAATCGGTGGTCATGCGTTTGCTGAATCCGGACACGATTGCCCTTGATTTCGATAAGCTCGGCTTCCGTCCAGCTTCTCTTAAACGCCTAACACGCGAAATTGAGCGTCCAAACGGCATGATCATCACGACCGGTCCAACCGGATCCGGTAAAACGACGACCCTGTACGCAATTTTGAGCAAACTCAATACCAAAGACGTAAAAATTATCACGCTTGAAGATCCTGTTGAGTACAAAGTGAAGGGACTGAACCAAAGCCAGATCGATTACAGCAAGGACTACACTTTTGCTAAAGGCCTGCGCTCGATTTTGCGCCAGGACCCTGACATTGTCATGGTTGGTGAAATCCGCGACCTCGAAACTGCCGAGATTGCCATTCAAGCCGCACTGACCGGCCACTTACTCTTGTCGACTATCCACACCAACGACGCCGCCGGCGCTGTTCCCCGCTTCCTGTCCATGGGCGTAGCTCCGCACCTGCTTGCCCCAGCCATTAACGCCATCATGGGTCAACGTTTGCTGCGCCGTCTGTGCGAATGCAAGCAACCTGTGACGCTTGAACCTGAATTATTTGCCGAAGCCAAGGCGCAGATCGAAAGTATTTCAGAAACTTCCGGCGAAGCTAAGGTCGACCTGTCAAAGGTGCAGTTCATGGGGCCTAAGGGCTGCGAAAAATGCAACAATAGCGGCTACAAAGGCCGCCTGGGTATCTACGAAATTCTGATCAAAGACCAAACCATCGAACAAGCCATTTTGAAGGGCAGTATTTCTGAATATGAGATGCGGGATATCGCAAAAGCTCAAGGTATGGTAACCATGGCTCAAGATGGCCTTCTAAAGGCTATCGATGGGTTAACTTCTGTGGAGGAAGTGAAAAAGATCATTGGGTTTTAGAATATGCGTACTGCCCGATTTTTTGTGCCAGCCGAATGGATCGCAAAATCTGCTGAAGCTTTTTGTATTCCGGCTGGAAATATTCATAAGCAGATCGTGGCTGTTCTCCGTATGAAAATCGGTGATCCGATTAGTCTTATGATTGGTGACGGCGAAGAACACGACGGTCATATTACCGAAATCACCAAGTCGGCCGTCATGGGTGTCATCGCCGGCTCGAAAATCACCAAACCTATTCACCCAGCCATTACCGTCTGCGCCGCGATGACCAAGCGCGATACGTTCGAGTGGACACTTCAAAAGTGTACCGAGCTCGGTGCCGCCAAATTCATTCCCATTCTCACCGATCGTGTCGTTAAGCGTCCCAAAGACACCCCCAAGCGTTGGCACGAGATTATTCGTGAAGCCGCTGAACAATCTGGTCGAACCACTTTGCCCGACATCACAGAGCCCTTGAGTCTCAAAGAAGCTTTGGCGTACACAGAAAAATGCGTACGCATCTTTTTTCACGAAACTGGCGGTGCCAAATTACCAAAACTCCATCAAACGAGCTGCGTGGCCATTTTCATTGGCCCCGAAGGCGGTTTTTCTGAGGCTGAACTTACTCTCGCAAACGATGCCAAGGCCCATCTTGTCACTTTGGGTGACCTGGTACTCCGAGCTGAAACTGCAGCCATCGTCGGTACAACCTTGCTACGATTCGCGTAAACATTTGGCCCTACTCTCAGTTCCCTCGCCTTCGCTCGTACAGTAGCCCTCCTCCCCAGCCATGGGGAGGCCGGGAGGGGCAGTCATTTGGCTATCGAGAGTGCCAGGACTTAAACTCGTACTCTTGGACCCTAGCCTCTGACCCCTGTCTTTGCTCCTGCCAAAGCCAAATGACCGCCCCCTCTAACTCCCCCATGGCTGGGGGAGGACGCTTCTGTGCAGGCCCTTTCAAATCACGGTAATCGAGCGTTCATGTTCATCCGTGCCATGCTCGATCGTGATCTGTACATCTTCATGCCACCGAACTCCATCTAAGGCATTCGGCCACTCTGCCAAAATCACGGTGTCCGGCCGACGTTCGTCTTCTAGGGCCAGAGCTGTCAGCTCAGCTGTCTCGGTAAACCGATAAAAGTCGATATGAACGACGCGCTTAATACTTCCAGCCTCGACTGGGTATTCGTTCATGACCGTGAAGGTAGGCGATTTTACGCGGACCGTGCCGCCTAAGGCCTCAACTAGTCCTCGCGTAAACGTGGTTTTTCCAGCCCCAAGATCGCCGATCAAACTAACAAACTCCCCGCCTTTGAGAGTTTTTGCAAAACCAGCAGCAACTTTCTGAGTTTCTTCGGCTGAATGGGTGGTGTAGGTCATACGATATCCATATTGGGATCGACTTGGAGCGCCGATGGTTCGATGGTGTCGCCTCTCAGAGCTCGATAGTAACCAGCCACCGCAATCATGGCAGCATTATCCATCGAGTATTTGAACTCGGGAACGAAGAGCGTGACGCCGACTCCCTCGCAGGCCGCCTTTAAGCGATCGCGCAGGGCGACGTTAGCGGCTACGCCTCCGGCCAAGATCACCGAAACAGGCTTCACTTGTTTAATCGCCCGCAACGTTTTCTGAACTAAGACGTCAACGACGGCCTCCTGGAATGAAGCGGCGATATCAGCTTTGAATTGTGGATCGCCCAGACGATCTTCTTGCTTACGCAGCGTGTAGAGGACCGAAGTTTTTAAACCCGCAAAGCTGAACACAAAATTGTCACGGTCAAGCATCGCTCTTGGAAAATCGAAAGCTTTCGCATCTCCATCCATGGCTAGCTGAGCAACTTTTGGTCCACCAGGGTATCCGAGACCAAGCATCTTGGCGACTTTATCGAAAGCCTCTCCGGCTGCGTCATCGAGCGTCTCACCGAGACGCTCAAACTTACCGTGATCGGTCATGAGCACAAGTTCGGTGTGTCCCCCGGAGACAATGAGAGCGAGCGCCGGAAAGGTCGGAGCTGCACCTGACAACCAAGGAGCATAAATGTGCCCTTCAAGATGACAAACTGGTACGAGCGGCTTTCCCCAGGCCCACGCCAACGCCTTGGCAGTCTCAACACCCACGCGGAGGGCGGGAGCGAGTCCCGGACCCGCTGTTACTGCGATAACATCGATCCCTTTGCCATCCGGAGATACTTCCTTATGCAACAACGGCATCATGAGCTGCAGATGCTCACGGGCGGCAACTTCCGGGACCACTCCCCCATACGTTTCATGAAGATCAATCTGTGAACGGACTGTTGATGATTCCAATTTCAAAACCTCGCCTTCCCCAGAAAGCACAGCCACAGCTGTTTCGTCACAGCTAGTTTCAATTGCGAGGATGCGCATAAGAAGCCATATTATACAAGATAATTAGGCTTGTCTACATTGCTCAGAACTTGCCAAAAGTTCGAATTGATGCTAGTATCTTGCGACCACATTGTGTATCCTGGAGGGGATATGGCTCTGGCATCAAGTCTCATACAAGAAATTACGGAACGTCTTCGTCAGACACCTGGCGAAGACGCGATCATCGAACTCGCACACGGCCGTCGCGCCTTCTGCTACCGAGGCGAAGGTGCTAGCGGTCGCGCCCAAGAGGCCTTCGAACAATCAGCCCTCACGTCCTTTTCGGGCGTATTGGAGCTCCATCCAGACACCTACTGCTTCGTAGCGTAGGTGTCTTTTGATTTATATGACAATAAGTGGAGAGTTACGGGGTGAACGTTTTCAGCCACACGAACGAAGAGAAGCGAAAAATATCTCCAATGGAGATCGGGCGACAATCGAAAATATTGAGACGATAATCAAGGATAAACGGGCTAACACGGTCGGCTCTGGCCGTTCAGCTGACGTCATCTTGCTGGATATCTGGGCTGAGGAAACCGGCCTCGCACCATGGGTTATCAAACAAGAGAACCGCCGAACACGAGAACAAGATGCGCTTGGCACCACCCTCGATGACGAATTCATCACCCACGATAAAGCATACTCACTGATCGAGGCCGCCAAAGCCCGTCATCCCGAGAAAATATTTGCCAAGATTCCTAAGCCACTCAGTACACTTACCCATGAAGAAAAGCGCTGGTTCATCATGGAATATGTACCTGGAGAAACTTTATTTGAACGCTCCTTAAAAGTTTTTCTGCTCACGCACAACCAGGATGATGATGCCACGCTTAGTCCCGAGATAATTAAACACATGCAGCGCGACGAACTTATCGACACACTTTCAGAAGATGAGTATCGTAATCTCCTCCCCCCGCGACTTGTTGAGGAGATGAATAATAACCAAGTCGAAATTTCCGAGGAACATTTTTTCTTTATCGGCAACATGGCTAACAAGGCCACCAAAGGTCCGAGTCGAATTCTCACACCCGAACAACAAGAGAAGATCGAAAACACCATCAGCGAACTGCACCGACACGGAATCTGGCACCGCGACCTTCATCCCTCCAATGTTCAGCTGATGCCCGATGGCGATGTGGCTATTCTCGATTTCGGACTTTCACTTTCAACCGAACGTGGCAAAATCCCAGAACGAGGCGTCTACACCATCGATCTCAGCAATAATTTTCAAGAAAAAGTCTTACGTTTACCAAGCGACGAAGACATGATAAGTACCTATCAGAAGATCTCTCGAAAAATTAAATAGCCTATGCAATACACCGAACAACAATTCAACCTCCCGGAGATGCCTGGTCTTTCTCCCAAGCAAATTGAGGTTCATTTGAAGCTTTACGCCGGCTACG
>JBBUCB010000033.1:0-2409 GCA_038058005.1 Patescibacteria group bacterium
TGATGCGAAGACGGCCTGGCTGGCCGTCGTTCAGGGTTAAACCGTCATGATCTCTTTTTCTTTCTTGTCACCGGCTTCGTCGATACGAATGACGTAGTCTTTGACAGCCTTATCGAGCTGCTCGAGTTCGCTGCGAATATCGTCTTGACCAATCCCGGTTTGCTTTTCGATTTTCTTTTTAGCTTCTTCGCGAACTTTGCGGATCTGGACACGAGCGTCTTCTAAATGTCCGCTCATGACTTTCACCATCTTCTGGCGATTTTCTTCGGTCATCATCGGCATGATGAGACGAATTATTTTACCGTCGACCACTGGCGATACGCCGATACCGGAAGCGACAATGGCGGACTCGATGGCCTTCACGACTGAACTGTCCCAAGGCTCAATGACGAGCGTGCGAGCGTCGGGGGTCGACATCGAGCCGAGTGCTTTAACCGGCTGGATGGTGCCATAAGCCTCTACCGCAAGATCCTCAACCAAAGCCGGGCTAGCGCGTCCGGTACGGAGCGTGCCAATTTCGTGGATCAAGTGCTCGAGGACCTTTTCAAACTCGGGTTTATAGTCGTTCAGGATGGCCATAACAAATATTTCACAATACGGGGGCAGTTTAGAGTAGAGGGTGAATTAATTCAACCCCTACTCCCCAAATAGCCCACAAAGCACTAATCCTTCTCAACCGCCATGACGCCCAGGTACACACGCTCTTGATTGCCCTCATCGACATGAATAATTGAGGCAAGGCGCGTACTCGGCATGACTGAGGTGCTCCAAGCACTGCCACCAGAAGTCGACGTGTAGAAAGTAGCTCCCGACGAGTAGTAAATGAGATTCTTATCATGCGGAGCGACTTCAGCGGCCGCAATCCCCGCGCTAGCACCGGTCACAAGCCTAAGCCCGATCCAAGTTGCGCCATTATCGTCAGAAGTCATTAGCCCAAAAGCACTGCGAAGTAAAATTCGGGAGCCATCGGCGGTTTGTGAGAAGCCAAGAACCTTGTCGGCGTTCGGGAACAGCTTCAACGATTCTTCCAAACTCGACCAGGTAGTACCGCCGTCAACTGAACGGAAGATACCTTCCTTGGCGGTGCCCGCCAGAATGATGCGACTATCCGCGTTGCTCATTTCGAAGTCGACGATGGAATTACGAGCGCGGAAGACTGCGGTCCAGGTAGCACCACCGTCGAGCGAGCGGATGATGTCGCCTTGCGTGGTACCAATGAAGACCGTATTTGGGTTGTACCAATCGAGGGCTAGGCTTGTGAGTGATTCGTCCGTACGTGTTTCGACGTAGGTCTCCACATCAAATTCGCGACCGCAAGTTTCGGTTTTCAACAAACGATCGGCTTTTAAAACGTAATAGGTACACACGTTACGAGGGTCGACCTCGATATCAAGTACGGAACCGCTAGCGGCAAATTGATTCTCGGGTCGCATCCACGACTCACCGCTATCAAGCGAATAGAAAACTCCGCTCGTTTTTGATCCTAGATATATAGCTGAATCATCCGACGGATCCTGCTCAAGGGTAAGAATATCCAAACCATTGATGCTCGCTGTCCCGGTGGCAGTCGGCAAAGTACTCTTGGCTATCCAACTACTGCCAGAGTTCTCAGATAACCAGATACCGCCGGTCGCGGCCGTGGGTGCGCTATCTCCGCCAAGGCCAAAGCAACCAGCGCCGGTAGCTAGGAGCAGAGTAATTGCAGCGATCGTGGAGCGTGACTTGGACATAGAGGGCTGCCCCTTCCGGCCCTCAACTCCTTAGGTGGGGTTGCTGGGGAGGAAAGCTCGGGCGAATGAAAAGGTTAATTGCTTAAGGAAGTGCGAGCGCGACTCGTTCCAAGGCCAGCGCCACGTTGCCGTTTTCTCGTAAGGCCTCACGCGCGTCGAGGAGAGCCGACAGGCCGAGTACCGTTCGACCATGATCAGCGCCGTCCTCGTGAAGCCTGGCATGGAGAGCTCCGCAAAGTTCGAGCAACCAGTCCTGGCGACCATCGGCGCTCTTGGCATCGTCACCCTTCACAAGCGTGGCGATTACCTTGATACGTTCATGTCGCGGAGCGGTGATAAAACTCTCAACAAGGGCGTCCTGCTTACGCGCCTCCATCAGGATATCGGCATCTGCCAGACTGAGAGCGACTCCCGGCCTACCAACCGATCGAAGAGCTGCTTCAGCGGCCACTTTTTCCGCGTAGCCGCGAGTGATCAAACCCTTTTCAATCTGAGCGGTAGGAATTCTCGACAACGTTACCGGTACGCTGCGCGACTGAATAGTTCGGAGCAAACGGGACCGATCTTCAGCGAGTAAAAGGATAACGGCACTACCCGAAGGTTCCTCAAGAGTTTTCAAAAGCGCATTCTGCGCCTGCGGAGTCATAGTGTCGGCCTCATCAATAATCACGATCTTGCG
>JBBUCB010000034.1:0-4266 GCA_038058005.1 Patescibacteria group bacterium
CGTTAGTGATCGCACCGGTGGCGTCTATGTCCCAGTCTGAGGAGTTAATGGCGACTGTAGCACCGTTAATAGCTACGGTGTCGTTACTCACCTCGCCGATCGTGATAGTGTCGGCATCGGCGTTCGTGCCAAACGTCAGGGTATCGCAGGCCGCGGAGTCACACACCGATATCGAAGTAGCCGTAGCTGCGCCGAGCGTCAGTGCACCCGCCGAGCTTGCATCAAGTCCACTGCCTGCGGCCGTGAGCACATTACTGGCCAGCGTCAACACGCCACTTGATGAAATACTGTTGGCAGAAGAGAAAAACTGCAAAGCCCCCGTGACTCCTGATTGCAAGGTGAGGGTATTGCTGCCGGTTGCATTAATTTGCGGGTTAGTTGCACCAAGCGACAGATTACCGCTCGTGAGTGCAGGAATTTGATTTCCAGTTGCAGACTGTGCCGCAGAGAAGCCGTCGACTGCTTCGGAGTTGATGGCGTAACCAGAAGATGCCACCCGCTGTCGCGGACTCATGGTGTCAAATGAGGACACGCTCGCACATGAACCCGCGGAAGATGCGGCCACTTCGACGTTAAGGTAGGCCGAGATACTGTTAAAATCAAAGTCCAACGCGTCACCCCCGGCCGATGTGTCTCCAATGCCAACGTTGAAAACACCACTTTTTACACTCACCGTCATGGTAGACGGCGTTCCGGATGGCCATAACTTCGTGTTAGAGCCTACCGTAGCGCCATCGTAAATTGAAAAACGAAAACAATAATTCGTCCCGGAGCCACCCAATAAATTTCCGCTACTGTCGAGCAATCTCCCTTGATGGCTAAGGATCGTTGGCACGGCTGCGTGAGCATACTGAATCTGGCCGTCGATTGGCGACAGCACAAAAGACAACAAGCTGAGCGTAAAGGCAATTTTTTTCAACCTCTGAAACCGCATGCTACAACGTATTAATTGCCCCGAAATTATAGCAAACTTTGCGTTGAATTTTAGGTATCGGTCCGTTACAAAAAAATCGCATCGCACCAAGACAAAAAAAAACCCGTTTCTTCACGATTTCTTAAGCTTTTTTTGTGATAAAATAAAACAGACATGTGCATAACTTTTCAAAATATCGGCACTCAAGACAGTAACGTCCCGCTAAACTCCCTGTATGGCCTTGGCTTCTGGATTAGTGCGTGGATCGTCGCTATACACAAAATCGATATTCGACATGTTGATCACGCACTTCGCGTCGAGCAGTTGAGCGATGAGAAATTTTCTGCACCGCCGAAGCAGCGTCAATATAATCCTGTGAGAAAATCTACATCCGGTCCGCCGTTTGGGACTATAAACGAAATGACCCTAATCTTGTTTAAGGAACCAGCTGGTAATTGTACTCACAGCCCATAAGAAGATGGCTACCATCAAGGCCGGCAAGAAACCATCAACGCTCACGCCGTCTATGAAGGTGCTCATGAACCACACCAAGGCCGCATTGATCACGAAGGTGAAGAGACCAAGTGTGAGTATGGTAACTGGCAACGTGAGCAAGATCAGGACCGGACGCACAACGGCGTTCAAGAGTCCGAGCACCAGAGCTGCGATGACAGCGGCGTAGAAAGTTTCTACTTCGAAACCAACGATGAACTTCGTGGCCACGATCAGGGCTAGGGCATTAATTAACCAACGTAGAATGAGACGCATAGATTATTCGTTATCGTCATCTGCAACTTCCAAGGTTGCAAATTTCTTTTTTAGATCAATAACCTGATTTTCGACTTCAGCTAATTTCTTCTTACACACTTGAGCTAATTCAAGACCGCGCTCAAATTTCTTGAGCCCCTCGTCCAAATCCACCTCGGCCGTCTCGAACCAAGCCGTAATCTCTTCGAGCTCCTGGAAAGCGTCTGCAAATGATGCTGATTTTTTTGCCATACGATCTACACCCGTTAAGGCTGGGCTAAGCCCAGCCTCTACAGTAATTTCTCCTGCTTACGTCGACCAATAACTTCGGTCTCGATGGTACCTTTGGCGAATTGTAACGAAAGACGCTCCCCAACCGCAAGTCCGGTTGGATCTTGCACGATTCCCTTAGCATTACGTGCGATTGCGTAGCCCCGCTCCAAAACCCGGGCAGGATTCACGCTCTCGAGTACGCGCCCGAGCGTCGCCAAGCGGCTGGTCGATCTTTCAAGTGTTAGCCGATAGCGTTGCTCGTTGGCGAGCTCGCGGCGCTGAATGTGCTCTCGTGTGGCCACCAAACTTAGCCGGAAACGATCAAAGGCATGAGACAAGCCTTTCGTCGCCGCTTGTAAACGATTCCCAACGCCAATAAATGTTCGCTCAAACAACATGGTCGATCTTTCAACCCGCATGTGAAATTGCTGCAAGCGATTCATAACCCGATCGGTCATGCGATCCTCAATGTGCATGACGTGCCGCAAAAGGTCGCGTCGATCGGCGCACAAGCATTCGGCGGCATTTGAGGGCGTCGAGGCCCTGACATCGGCCACGAAGTCACACAAACTCTCATCACGCTCGTGGCCAACGCCTACAACCACCGGCACAAGCGAACTGAAGACTGCTCGCACGACACGCTCATCGTTAAAAGCATGCAGGTCTTCCAGGCTACCTCCGCCACGCGTAAGCACAATCATGTCAGGCCTCTCAGCCGCCGGCAGTCGGTTAAACATCGCGAAGGCCTCACAGATCTCGTCCACGGCGTACTGGCCCTGCACATGGACGTTGGCATGAAGAATGGTGACGCCACCGGTTCTATTTCCCAAGATGCGCAGAAAATCCCCGTACGCAGCCGCTTCTCGGGAAGTAATCAAACCCACTGAACGCGGAAATTTTGGCAGCGTTCGTTTACGCGCGATGTCAAAAATACCTTCGGCTGTAAGTTTGGCCTTGAGCAGCAAATAGGCTTTTGCGAGCGCGCCTTCGCCCACCGGCACAACACTCTCGACGTTCAAGGAAAACTTTCCAAAACGCTCAAACACTTTTGGATAACCGGTCACGCGCACGCGCATACCGCTCTCGAGTGGCATGCCCAGTTGAAAGGTCGTCATGAAGCACGGCACTTTCATCTCCACCTCCTCGTCTTTCAAATCGAAGTTGATCCACTTCCCTTGCGAGACTCTAAAGTCGGCCACCTCGCCCTCAATTGCAAACGTCTCCGAGGGAATAGTTCGGAGCGTTTGATTAACGAGTCCCAGGAATTGGGAGACGGAGATGGCAGGCGTTTCCACAGTTACGGATTTTTCTTGGACTGTTTATTCAGCCAGCTAGCGATTGCCTCGATATCGAGCCTTTTAGTGACTACTTCCACGGCAAACTTCTCCAGCGCGGCGTTCGTTGCTCGTAACACAAAACCGTTGGCGTGCAAGAATCGAGCCGCCACCGAAACAGCGCTGCGTTTATTCCCATCAACGAACACGTGATGTTTAGCAATCGAGTCAAGGTAGGCTGCAGCCTTCAAAAAAATGCTCGGGAACTGCTCCTGGCCGAAAACCATAGTCTTGGGTCGCTCACTGGCCGAGGCCAATAACCCTTCGTCCCTAACACCATGCCGACCACCAGTCTCGTCAATGATCAACGCGTGGATGATTAAAATTTCTTTTACTGACAAATAACGCACAGGCTATTTCTTAGACAACGCCTTGAGCGCCGGACGATAACGCTTAATAAAGGCCCTCGTCCAGGCGATCGTTTCATCATCGGAAATGCCAACAGGAGCAATCGAGATCTTCTTATCCCTACCCACTTTAAGCTGCACACGATCACCAACGTGCAAACCTAAAAGATCCATGGTTTTCTTAGGAATTGTAACCGCCGCCGAAGTGCCGACTTTGAGAATTTTCTGGGTCATAGGTGTTATTATAATCCCATTATAATTAAGCTCGGCTGCCAGTCAAGGGCTACCTAGGCTCAATGTAAAAAATCCGCTTAGCTCCGTTGGTCGGATCGCCATTATTCCAATCCCCGATCGAGTTCATGACGACATCGATAGCGTAAATATAATTTTCTCCGTTGCGCGTTCCGGGATCGTTCGTAATAAACGTATCGGCCGTGTACCCGCGAATTACGTACATGTGATAAAGCGGCCCCTCACCAGTAAAGTTCGGGTTACCGAGCTCGCGTCCAGCCGCCGGCACAATGACGGGCTTCCCGGCAGCCACGAGCTCCTTGATGTCCTCGACAGTTGGGTTGTCGACAATGACCGTCTCGAGGCCGTAATACTCATCAATAAACTGAACGGCCTCAGCTGCGGAAATGCTGTAACCCAT
>JBBUCB010000035.1:0-2017 GCA_038058005.1 Patescibacteria group bacterium
GGAGTGGAGTTTTGTGCAGTTGTAAAAGCCAATGCCTATGGCCACGGACTGCGTGAAGTGGCTCGACTTGCCCTGCGAGCAAACGTGAAGACCTTCGCGGTTGATAATCTCGATGAAGCTTTAGCTATTCGTGTGCTCGATCCGGCCTGCAATATTTTCATCCTCGGCCTGACCTTGCTAGCTCGTTTACCAGAGGTGGTATCTGGACGACTCATTCAAACGGTTTACGATGTCGAAACCGTCAATGGACTCAATGAGGCGGCTCGAGCGCTCGGTACGACGGCATACGTCAATTTAAAGCTCGAGACAGGCCTCTATCGTCAGGGCATGGATGCGCGGGAGCTCGAGACAGTCGTCGAAGCTTTAAAAAAGGCCGGTGACCGGGTTGTGGTGATTGGAGCGAGTTCGCACTTTGCCAGTTCTGAAGACATTGAGCGTCCCGAGCCAACCTTTGCGCAGATGACTCGTTTTGAGGAGGCTTTAAACAAACTCGCCGACAAGGGTATTCAACCGCAGTACGTGCACATGGCCTGTTCGGCCGCAGCCCTTACAAAGGTCGACGCTCAGTACAACATGGCTCGCCTCGGCATTGCCTTGTATGGTTTGTGGCCGTCAACGAGTGTGCGTCGGAGCGTCACCCTCGGTCGCCAGCGAGTCGATCTTGCTCCTGTTCTGGCCTGGCGGACAACTATCGCTCAGGTCAAGAGTGTCGCTCCTGGGGCACAGGTTGGCTACGGCGGAAACTTCGTCGTTAATCGTCCAATGCGGATAGCCATCCTCCCAGTAGGCTATTATGATGGCTATGATCGTAAGCTTTCGCAGCGTGGTGAAGTCATCATTCGGGGCACGCGTTGCAATGTCCTCGGGAATATTTGCATGAACATGATGATGGTGGACGTTTCAACTGTGCCCGCCGCCAAAGTCGGGGATATGGTTACCTTACTTGGTCGCGATGGCATGAACGCAGTCACGGCTGATGATCTGGCCGAACGCGTGGGCACGATTAATTACGAAATCGTGACGCGTATAAACCCGCTTTTGCCCCGAGTGGTCGTCTAACGCCTAGCTGTATGAAACGGAGGAACTTCATGCGCTTTTTTGAGGCCAAAGCTTACGGATTGCAAGATGCTGGCAATCCGCTTTTTCCGCGTAAAGAAAGTTTTCGAAAGTTTTGGGTTATCGCTGGTGTGGCAATAGCGATCGTGAGTACGATCGTGGGTCTATCGATGCTGGTTTACGGACCGTATCTTCGCTTTCAGAGCATCGACGTCACCGGTACAGTGACGTTATCTACCGACGAACTTGCGATGACCGTGCGACAGGAACTGGCCACCAAAAATTACTGGATACTACCGAATGATCATCGTTGGTTCTTTGATAAAAGTCATACCGAGATAGTGCTTAAAGACAGCTTTCCGTTAAAATCGGCCACGATCGTCAAAGACGGAGCAACACTCAAGGTTGAAGTGGTTGAGGACGTATTCATGATCGCTTTCCGATCGGGTGATCTTGTGTACTTCCTCGATCCAAACGGCGTTATCATCCGTGAAGCCACGCCGGAAGAAAAGGCCACCGTGCTCGTCAGACTTGGTGAAGTACCAGCACCTGCGGAAGGGGAGAGGGGACTGGCGGTACTACAAACCGATACTCCGGTGATTCGTGAGAAGACGGCCATTGACCACGTGGTGGGCGATCAGGTGTTTAACGACGTCATGATCGAAAACATCATCCAGTTTGGTGATGGTTTGCGCAGCCTAGGCACTCTGCCAAAAGAGTTTGTGAGTGAGAACGTTGAGTTACCTTGGTTTGCGATTACAAGTAATAAGGCTTACCTAATCCTTTTTGATGCCCTTGAGAATGTTGATACTCAACTGACTGTACTTAAGACCGTTACCGATGAATATTTTGCGACACAAGAGTCTCCTCATTATATCGATGTCAGATTTGGCAATCGTGTCTACGTCCGCTAACCTAACCCTGTATGAAAATCATGGTCTGCGGCTCGATGACGTTTGCC
>JBBUCB010000035.1:2117-6259 GCA_038058005.1 Patescibacteria group bacterium
GCACCAACCTTCGAGCTTCCAGATCAAACGGGCAAGGTCCATAGTTTAAGCGATTATAAAGGCAAGTGGGTCATTCTGTACTTTTACCCCAAAGATATGACACCGGGTTGTACGGTTGAGGCTTGTAGCTTCCGCGATAACGAAGCTCGTCTGACGGCGGCTGGGGCGATAGTGCTTGGTGTCTCAGCTGACTCGGTGAAGCGACATGCCAAATTTGCTGAGAACGAAAGCTTAAACTTTCCGCTGCTTTCTGACGAGTCGAAAGAAGTTTGCAAAGCCTACGAATCCTATGGCAAGAAAAAGTTCATGGGCCGTACTTACGACGGCATTATGCGCAACACGTTCTTGATCGATCCAGCTGGCAAGATCGTAAGGATCTACGAGGGCGTAAAACCGACTGCGCACGTTCAGGAGATTCTGGAGGATCTCAAGACCCTGAAATAAAAAAAGCTGGGTTTGGCCTGAGGCACCCAGCAGCCTCGTACGTGCGGACGGGCATGGTTATGCGTTCTCCGGACTGCGAGCTTCCTTGCTCATCTCAGTGACGATGAGACAAGCGACGAAAGCCCCGACCACGAAGGTTAGAATCATGCCCTGAGCGACCACCTGTCCGATGCGGATCAGTCGATCACGAACCCAGACACGTTGCCTGCTAATCACCATCGCGCTGCCTCCAGCTCGCCATTTCGGCGAGAATGTTGTGTTCCTGCTTGCGGGGCCAGATGAGCCACAGCACCGTGAGCAGGAACGACAGGCCGACCATCCCACAGGGGAAGTGGTGGTCGATAATGAAGGAGAGGGCGAGATCGAACACGGCCACCTCCGCATCCATCATAGCGGGCGGGCGCTGATTGTCGATATGAAGCGTGGATAAACTTTTGCGACACGTGTGCGGGGCAAGGGATTAGAGGGCTAAAACGAGCTCCTGGACTCAATCACTGATTGCGACACAAATCCCCCTACTGGTCCCCTGCTGCATTTTAAGAAACAGGGGGGTACGCTTATAGGGGTCGCGAGATCTAGCGACTGAAAATTTGAGCGATACTTGATCGCGGCAGGGAATACGGGCTTATCAACGGGTCGGTTAATGGCACTGGGGACGAGTATTCCGATGTGTCTCACATTATATCATTTACGAACCTTTTCATATTTAAAGCTAGTATTAGCTCAAAAACGTGGTTCTAGTCCAATACATAGCCTAATAAAGGCTCCCCTGCTCATAACTGAGTAGTTCCCCGGTAACTTAACGTCTTTCGCGGAGATAACTGAATCGATCATAGCCGATGTTAAAAGGTCATTCACACATACAAAAACAACGGGGTGTTCAAGGCCTGTATATTTCTTTTGCTTAATGTTGATAATGCTCCTCAAGTTCTGGATGGTTTCTGCCCAAAAAACATCTACGCCAATGATAGAATCCTTGGCATAAATTACGAAATCTAGTCGTTCCTTGCATCCTGGCACGGGCTTTTCTCGATGCACAGCTATTTCTCCAAACATCTTTATAAGCTCGGCGTGGATATCGTCTTCGATTATTTGTGCGCGTTTATTTATACGATGAGCAATGTTGCTGCGGTATTCACCGGAAGCATAGAGCTCCTCAATTCCGAGTTTTAACCTCAGGGCATTCCATCCACCAAAACTTCTTTGGATAGAGCGACCACTGGGCAGATACTCACACTGATCAAATTCAGAGACCTTAGGGAATCTACCGTGTTCTGATTTAAAGTAACTTAACCCCGCCTGTACCTCCTCGAGTGTCCAAGCTGACTGCCGACCACCTGCGGATCTTCTCAATGGGCTTTCCATATGGACGCATTTAAATCGCTTAGGCTAATTTAGGGGTACACAGATACCACTAGATTTAAATTCGCTTACGAGCGCCTCAATTAAAAAGCTCCGAGTGACCTGTAGGTAAGACTCGGGAACTTTCTTTATGGCAGATGCGTCATCGGATCGATCGGAATACCGTTCTTACGAAGTTCAAAGTGTACGTGAGGGCCAGTAGAGAAGCCGGCACCCTGGGTTCCTGGACGTCCTCCGGACAAGCCGATGATCTGACCGCGGGTTACGTATTGATCAACCTCGACATCGATACGACTCATGTGGGCGTATAGTGTCGCAAAACCATTTGAGTGAATGACCATGACGTAATTACCGTATTGGCGACCAGTCTGAGCCCAGGCTACGTAACCAGGGGCCGCAGATTCAATGGGTGTGCCCTGGGGTACGGCAATATCTAGGCCGCCGTGTTCAAACAGATATCTAAACGGATACGTAGGGTCGTGAAATGTCGTAGTTATCCGACCCAAGACCGGCCAAGAAATAACCGTTGTCTCCCCGCCCTCCTCATCAGACTCTGCCAGCCTATTTTCAATGTCCTCCTGCAACTGATTAATACGTTGACTAATCCCCTGCTGCTCCTGTCGCAGCTCACTCAGTAAGACTCGGTACTCAAGTTCTGACTCTTGCGTCTCCATGCTCAAGACTTCTTTGGCGCTTACACGAGCGTCAAGTTGGGCGATCTTGGTGTCCAGGTCAACGTGGAGATCACTGAGGGTGGCCAGGCGCTGTTCGCGCTCGCCCTTCTTATCCTCTAGGGTATCCCGAGTCTGCTGCGTGGCTACGAGGGTCTTACGTAGGTCTGTATTTACACTCTGAAGCTCGGAAGCTGCAGTAAAAACGTCATTAAAGTTTCTGGCCCCGATGATCAATTCAAAAGTACCACCTTGCTTATCTTGTTTATTGATTTCGAAAATGAGTTCGTTGAGAAGGTCTTTCTCTCGAGCCAGCTTAGTGTCCGCATCTTCAATGTTGGCGTCGAGAATGGCCAGGTGGAGATTTTCTTCTTCAATCGCGTTCTGGGTGGCCGCAATGTCCAACTCAGTCATGGCCATTTCGTTTTCGAGGATAGCGATATCATTCTGAAGTGAAGACGCTTGCTTAGAATAAGCAGCAATTTTCTTTTTATATTCCTCCAGCCGTCCGTTTATGGTTTCAATCTGCGCCTTACGATTCTGGATTTCTGATTGGAGTTCGGTAATTTCTTCCGGCGTGACGCTAGCAGCCAATACCACTCCGCCGCTTACAATCGCAAGCAAGGCCAGAGCGGTCGCTGGAATGAGTTTTGATGTCCTCCTCAACATGTCAGATCATTAAATCGACTTGAGGCAACTAATTGCCTTATCGATACGCGTAACTGACGCCTCTTTCCCGAGTACCCAGAGGCACTCAAACGGGCTAGCCGACTTTTCGGCTCCAGACAGAGCTACGCGTAATGGCCACAGAACGTTGCCGTTCTGCAGTCCTTGGTTACCAATATACTCTTTAACTGCGGCTTCGAGTAGAGACATCTGTGTAAAGGCGTCATCGCTCAAGCCAGCTATGACCGGTCGAATATTTTCAAGCTGCTGCAAGGCATCTTCCGGGCTGGCCTTTTTCCAGACTAAAATGTCTTTTGGATACTCGATTGAGAACAAATATGGCTGGATTTTCTCGTCAAATTCATCGAGACGATTTACCCGCTGACGCTCAACGAGCAAGGCTCGGTGCACGAGCTCATTATCAACCGTGGTCTTAAGAAAGGGCCTGGCGGCCTGCGCGAGCTCGTTTGCGGACAATTTAGCCAGGTACTGGTGATTCATCCAGTCGAGTTTTTCGGTGTTCATGACCGCTCCGCCCTTATTGACCTTAGATAAATCAAAGAGCCGCACGAGCTCCTCGCGGGTGAAGATTTCCTGATCCGAGGTCGGATTGAAACCAAGTGTGCTGATGAAGTTTATAATCGCCTCGGGCAAATAGCCCTTGGTCAGATAGCCCTCGACCGATACATCGCCCTTACGTTTGGAAAGTTTGGTTCGGTCAGGGTTCAAAATAAGCGGCACGTGAGCGTAGACTGGCATTAGTAGGCCGAGCATGTTGTGCAGGACGATCTGCTTTGGGGTCGAGGAGATCCACTCTTCGCCACGCAGCACGTGCGAGATCTTCATGAGGTGGTCGTCTATAACAACCGCTAGGTGATATGAAGCGAAACCATCAGATTTGATAATCACCTGGTCGTCGACGTCGGCCAAGTTAAATTTAATAACGCCACGAATAGCGTCGTCAAACGCAACTTCGCCATCGGGAATTCGCATGCGAAT
>JBBUCB010000036.1:0-3049 GCA_038058005.1 Patescibacteria group bacterium
TGCAGGAAGTCGAGTTCGAGTGGAGTCTCGCGGCCGAACATGGAGACCATGACTTTGATCTTGCCACGGGCCATGTCGACATCGTCCACCTTGCCTTGCTGGCCCTTGAAAGGACCATCGGTGATGGAGACGGTGTCGTTCTTGGACACGTCGATCTTGAACTCTGGTTCGTTGACACCGACACGCTTGATGAGAGCGTCGATTTCTTCTTGAGGGATCGGCGTCGGGGCGTTACCGGTTCCAATGAAGCCGGTGACGTTCGGGGTGTTGCGCACCACGTACCAAGAATCGTCAGTCACGATCATCTCGACGAGCACGTAGCCAGGGAAAATCTTTTCTTCGACTACTTTGCGCTGGCCGTTCTTGATTTTGATTTTCTTTTCCTTTGGCACCATGACCGTGAAGATCTTCTCTTCCATGTCCATGGTCTCGATACGCTGCATCAAACTATCGAAAACATTTTCCTCGTAACCCGAGTAGGTGTGGATGGCGTACCATCGACGACCGTAATTGGCTGTCTGTTTTGCCATATAAAAATTAAACGTTGCCGGTTAACTTTACCAATTCCTCGAGTCCAAGCGTGAACACCCAGTCTAAAAGACCGAAATAAGCAGCGGTGATAATCGAGAACGCTACGACGAGCGCAGAGTAGATCATAACCTCGCGGCGCTGTGGCCAGGTGACTTTACGTAATTCTTCACGGGCTTCACGGAAGTAACGTACGGCTGGATTATTGATAATTCGTCCCAACATAACAGTATTTTAAAAAGCCCTTGCGGGCCGTTACGGAAAGAATAGTAACAGAAGTTTTTAGTTTTGACAAGGGGAGGGTGGAGAAGATATGGGATAAAACGAAAATCGACCCACTTCGGGTCGGTTTTCGTTTTAGGCTAAATGTCCAAGTTGGAAACGTCTTTAGCGTGAGTTTGGATGAACTTCTTACGCGGGGCAACTTCAGAACCCATCAGGATGTCGAAGGTTTCATCAGCTAAAGTAGCGTCTTCGATGGTTACCTTCTTCATGATACGGGTGCCTGGATCCATGGTGGTTTCCCAGAGCTGGTCAGGATTCATTTCACCAAGACCCTTGTAGCGCTGGATGTTTACCTTTACACCGCCGGCATCAATAGTAGTCGTCTCCGTCGCCTCACCGGCGTCGACTTCGGCGTCCTCGGTTTTGCTTTCAGTTTTCGACTTTTTACCTTCAGCTTTACCACTCGTCATCTCAGCCACTATTTGTGCCCGTTCTTCATCGGAGAAGGCGTAGCGCACCTCTTTGCCCACCTGAACGCGGTAGAGAGGCGGCAAAGCGATGTAGATATGACCGTTTGTAATGAGTTGCGGGAAGTGACGATAGAACAGGGTGAGCAAGAGCGTCCGGATGTGAGCACCGTCAACGTCGGCATCGGTCATGATGATGACGCGGCCATAGCGCATGTCATTGATGTTGAAAGCTTCACCAATGTTAGTGCCCATGGCGATAACCAAGTTCTTCACTTCATTGTTAGCGAGCAGCTTGTCGAGACGAGCCCGTTCGACGTTCAGGATCTTTCCACGCAAAGGCAGAATAGCTTGGAACTCACGGTTACGAGCCTGCTTGGCCGAACCACCAGCGGAGTCTCCCTCAACAATGTAAAGCTCTGTGTTCTTATTGTCCTTACTTGAGCAGTCGGCGAGCTTGCCAGGCAGCGTGAGGCCGTCGAGAACGCCTTTACGGAGAACGGTTTCACGAGCGGCACGAGCAGCAGCACGAGCGCGAGCTGACAATAAACACTTGCCGATGATTTCTTCAGCGTCACGAGGGTGCTCTTCCATGAAGATCTGCAGAGCTTCACCGAAAACCGTTTCCACGGCGCTCTTGGCTTCGGGATTGCCGAGCTTACCTTTAGTCTGACCTTCAAATTGCGGCTCAGGAAGTTTGATGCTAATCACGGCCGTCAAACCTTCACGGGTATCTTCACCGGTCAGGTTGATGTCTTTCTCCTTCAGATAGCCCTTGTCGCGAGCGTAGCTGTTCAAGACACGGGTCAGGGCAGCGCGGAAGCCGGCTAAGTGCGTACCGCCCTCGGCGTTAACGATGTTGTTAGCGTAGCAGTGCATGCTTTCGTTGTAGTCGGTGGTGTATTGCAGGGCAACCTCAACATCCAAAGTATCGACGTTCTTATGAACGTAGAAGACGTTCGGTTGGCGAGTTTCTTTACGTTCGTTGAGATGACGGACAAAGGAAGCGACGCCACCTTCGAAATAGAAGCCATGGGGGATGTTGGAGCCGTTTCGTTCATCGATAATGATTACGTGAATACCGGCCGTCAGATAGGCCTGCTGGCGTAAGTGGTTGATGATGTTTTCAAAATTGTATTCGATGGTCTCGAAGATAGTGGCATCGGCGTGGAAACGAATGATCGTCCCGCGCTTCTTGGTGGTTCCGGTCGATTTTACTTTGCCCTGGGGGATACCTTTCTTAAACTCTTGCACCCAGATTTTGCCTTCGCGGTGAACCTCGGCTTGCAAGTGATCAGACAAAGCGTTCACAACCGAAACACCCACGCCGTGCAAACCACCGGAAACTTTATAGCCACTCGCATCACCCCCGAATTTACCACCGGCGTGCAACTTGGTGAGCACGAGTTCGAGTGCGGAAATTTTTTGTTCAGGATGGATATCGACAGGAATACCACGACCGTCATCTTCAACGGCGATCCAGTTATCGTCTTGAACGTGGATGGTGATTTTGCTGGCGTGGCCAGCCATGGCTTCGTCGAAGGAGTTATCGACGACTTCCCAAATCAAGTGGTGTAAACCCTCCGGACCGGTGGAGCCGATGTACATGCCCGGGCGCTTGCGCACCGGTTCCAGTCCTTCGAGGACGGTAATATTTTTTGCGCTATAGTCACCGCCCACTGCCTTTTTTGCCATATCAGAATGCATTCATTTATCGCTGACAGCTTATCATGTCTAGAAACCGGAGTACAGCCCTGAATGTGATAAAATAGCCACATACTTCCTTGCAGAGAACCGCTTCATTTGAGGCTAGTTCTAGGCGCGGGGAA
>JBBUCB010000036.1:3149-5424 GCA_038058005.1 Patescibacteria group bacterium
GGAAGAGGTTATCTATATTATGGTGAAGGAGGAGAAGCCGCAAGGACAGCCTCAGATATCCGGAGAGTATCGTTCTATTGATAGCCGATACCGCCGTGACGTCGCAATCGTTAACGCTCGCCCCAAATTAGTGATGGGGGCTTTTGTGGTTTGGGCGCTCGTTGATGTGTTGTTACTCCTCGTCTTTGTTTTTGGCGTCATCATGTACATCATATCGGGTTCCTTTGTGGACGCCCGCACCTCAGCCTCGATTCTCCAGAACGTGATGGCTAGCCATACCGGTGTTACCCGAGCAGCTCCGCTTGGCTTAGCTATCGATGGCGCCAAGTCTGCTTCGGTGAGCTCGGGCAAGTACGATTTGTACGCCTCAGTCGAGAATACGAATGACGATTGGTACACCACTTTTGATTACCTCTTCGAATACGACAGTGGTACCACGGAGGTTTACCACGGTTTTGCTAATCCGAATGAGAAACGCTTGCTGACGGCGATCAATATTCCCATTGAGCGCCGACCCTCTGGCCTGCGTATAGTCTTACAGAATCAAGTTTGGCACCGTGTTGATAAGCACGCGATCTTGAGCACCGAACAGTTTCTTGACGAGCGTTCCAATATCACCGTCGACTCCGCCAGCTACGATAAAGATGTCACTCTTGGGGAGGATCAATTGGGCCGCTCGACGATTGTACTAACCAATAGAACAGCTTATGCCTATTGGAATCCGGAGTTCTTAGTGAAGCTCATGCGAGGAGCCACGGTGGTGTCACTGACGAAGGTCTCAGTCCCGCAATTCATGTCGAATGAGACGCGAGAGCTTGAGGTGCGCTGGTTTGGCGAGGTGCCACCAAGCGGGACGGTGGGGGTTGAGCCCTTGATCCTCTACTTTGATAGCGGGGTGTATATGGGTCCTGATGACGAAAGTGGGCAAGATGTGCGAAGATGAGGAGACTGTGAATCTTCGGCGCTTTGATTGGCTCATGATTTTAGCGGCTTTCGTGCTGTTTTCTTTTGGTATCGCCACCATTACCTCTGTCGAACTCTCTCGAGGAGCGGAGGAATTCGTCTTTGTTCGCAAACAATTAATCGCTCTTGGTATCGGTTTGGGTCTCTTCGGTTTAGCGGCGAGCGTGAACTATCAGCTGTTTCGAGCCTACAGTCGGCTCTTTTATGGTTTCTCAGTCCTGTTACTTGTGGCTGTTCTACTCTTTGGTCAAACATTGAACGGCACAACCGGCTGGTTTATTGTAGCGGGTTTTTCTTTTCAACCGGTCGAGCTCATGAAATTCGCGTTAGCATTAGAGCTGGCTCGTTACTTCAGTGATAATGCGCGCGAGCGTTTTGGTTGGCGCGAGCTCGTGCAGAGCGGGGTGCGAGCGGCTTTGCCTATCTTGCTCGTTCTTAAGCAGCCCGATTTGGGGGGTGCGATTATTCTGATGGGGATTTGGGCGATCATGGTATTCTTTGCGGGTATTCGCTGGCAACATGTGGCGTTGATGGCGCTTGTGCTCACGCTCGTAGTGAGTAGCGTTCTGGTTTCCGGAGTGATTGAAGATTATCAACGCGAACGCGTGATGACGTTTCTCAATCCGTCTTTAGATCCTTTGGATAAGGGCTATAACATCGCTCAAGCTAAAATTGCCATTGGGGCTGGTGGTTTTTTTGGCCGGGGCTTGGGGGCTGGCAGTCAAAGCCAGCTGCGTTTCTTACCAGAAAGTCAGACCGATTTCATTTTTGCGGTGATCGCCGAGGAATTGGGTTTTATCGGAGTGATTTTGGTCCTAGGCGCCTTTTTACTCCTGTTTATCCGGTTGCTCAGTACCGTTCGTGTCAGCCGTGATGCCTTCGCGGCCTATTTGTTGATAGGAATTTTTGCTACCTTCTTTGTTCAGACGTTTATTCACGTCGGTGTCAATTTATCGATTATGCCAGCTACGGGCGTTACGTTACCGCTCGTGAGTTATGGAGGCAGCTCGTTATTGATTATGTTGACCATGCTCGGAGCCGCTGAAAGTGTTGCTAGCCGTATTACCCCTGTGGATCGACTGGTGGGCAACCGGTAAAACAGCCCTATACTGAAAGTAAAGACAGGAAGATCATTAACGGACGTTCTTATGCCTGATCCACGCCATGCCCGTCTTCCTGAGCCATTGGCTCGTTGCCCATTTTGCACTACCGCCTACACCGAATCGGGTGTCCGTCCTGTGGGTAAACGCCGCGAGGGGGAGGTTACCCATGCTACGTGTAGCCAGTGTTCACGAGCTATGATGTTTGCCGT
>JBBUCB010000036.1:5524-6690 GCA_038058005.1 Patescibacteria group bacterium
CGAATTGAAGCCAAAACCCGCGAGATCCGAGGTCGTAAGACTGTCGCCTTGCGTGCAGAAGGTCAGGTCCCAGCCGTCATGTACGGTTTTGAAACTGAACCAAAGAATATTGTTCTTGATCGTAACGCCTTTACCAAGGTTTACGGCCAAGCTGGTGAAAGTACTGTTGTCGATCTTGAGATCGAGGGTACTAAGCACCCAGTTCTGATTTCCGAGATCCAGCGCGATCCGTTGACCGATTTTATTACTCACGCCGACTTCCGCCGCGTTGACCCTAAGCGTAAGATTGAAGCCAAAATTCCACTCAAGCTCGTTGGTATGGCTCCGGCCGTCAAAGAGCTCGGTGGTACCTTGCTCCAGACTTTGGAAGAGGTGGAAGTCATGTCTTTGCCTGATGCCTTGGTTCACGAAATCGAAGTTGACGTTACCAAGTTGGCTACTTTCGAAGACGTGATTCGCGTCAAGGATATCTCTATTCCTGACGGCATCGAGATCAAGTCTGATCTTGAGCAAGCTGTCGCTTCAGTGCAGCCTCCTCGTTCTGAGGAAGAGTTGGCCGCCCTGGATGCAGCTGTTGACGGCGATATTTCAAAGGTTGAAGTCTTGACCGAGAAGAAGCCTGACGAGGTGGCTGCTGAGGGCGCTGACGCTGCCGCAGCTCCAGAGAAGAAGGAAGCCAAGAAGTAATTCACGCAGATTGAAAACGACCCAGCTAAGCTCGGTCGTTTTCAGTTTTGCGCTATACTGGTAGGGTCTATGAATATGCGCTTACAGGCTTTGAAAGAATGGTTTTCGACGGCTAAAGCCAAGATTGTGGCCGGGGCCCGCAATAAAGACAACATCATGGTGTTTGTCGCGGTTTTTGCTGCCCTTGTCGTCATGTTGGGGGTGACGGTCACGTTTTTGCTGAAGCCGGCCAAGTACGATGACGTATCGCAAAATCTGCTAACCCCGAATGATACGACCGATGAGTTACGTCATCCGTTGTCCGGAAGGTTGCTTGACGCGCCTCTCGATGAGCTGCCACAGGTGTATGGCATCATGATCGAGAATAGCGCCGATGCTTGGCCGCTCTCCGGTATTGAAGACGCTTATCTTGTCATCGAGGCACCTGTTGAAGGCGGCATTCCTCGTTTTATCACGTTCTTCGCTGATGACATGGAGGT
>JBBUCB010000037.1:0-1098 GCA_038058005.1 Patescibacteria group bacterium
TCGAGAAGAGTTTAGAGCTTGGGTACGGAATAACCTTTGGCCATTCTAAACTGATAACAATAAAACACCCCCGACGTAACGTCGGGGGTGTTTTATTGTAGTTACTTAGTCGCCTTCTTTTCGAGTTTTGCGAGGCGCTTGGCCTTGCTTTTGCGGCGAGTGAATTCTGCTTCTTTACGCTTAACGGCAAAACGTTCATTAGCGCTTTTGCGTGAGATGTGATGGCGTGTTGGCATAACAATTTGGGTCCTCACCCTAACCCTCTCCTCTCTCGAGGAGAGGGAAGTGAGGTGAAGAGGAGTTGCTAGGGTTAACGATGGGGCGTAGTATGCCTAAGACTTGAGTTTTCGTCAATCATGTCGAGTATGAACTTGCAAAGTATACCTTATAAAAAGCTTATCCTGGTGTGTGGCAATATCCGTACCGATGGGCGAGTATCTTGCGGCCCACATGGGGGCACGGAGCTTAAAGATCGTTTAAAGGCAGCCTGTAAGGAGAAGAACCTACCCGTTCGGGTTGTGCAATCTAGTTGTCTCGGGCAATGTGACTTTGGACCGAATATTATGATCACGCCAGAGAATCTCTGGCTGTCGGGAGTGACGCTGACTGACGTTGACGAGATTGTGAAACTGATTGAAAAAGATCTTGTATGACTATAACTGTTACTAAAGGTGAGTTGTTTGATAGTGGTGCGGAGCTTCTGGTTTTGCCGGTCTTTGGAAATGGCGACTTCGACGTTCAGTTTTTGAAGGGGCTCGATGAGACTTTTAAAAAGCGCGTGGCCAAGGCTGCTAAGTCTTTGGAGTTTTCCGGTAAAGCTGGTCAGTCGCTCTTGCTCCCTGTACCGGCAGGTGCTTCTGCGGATGAGCTACTACTTGTCGGACTTGGAGATAAAAAGCGTGAAGCCCTGGCTTTTTCTTTGCGTGAAGCCAGCGGCGTAGCGGTTATGACTGCTAAGCGACGCGGTCTGCGTACAATCGCTATCGATCTTTCCGCGAAGGACTTTAAAGAAGAGGCGGCCGAAGCTGTCGTTACTGCAGCCCTGTTGGCTGACTATACTTTTGAGACTTACAAAAAAGGTAACCCGGCCAGAAAAAT
>JBBUCB010000038.1:0-10415 GCA_038058005.1 Patescibacteria group bacterium
CGCCTGCTCGGCCGGGGAGCATTCGAGTACCTGAACAACATGTATGTCTTCGTCAGAAACAATGGCCCGAGCGTCGACGCCTCCCTCAATGACTGACGGCAAGCCAAAAGCAAACCCGATCGAGAACAGCAGAGCTGCCACGACCAGGTTCATGAAGACGCCTCCAAAGAGCACAATAAACCGCGCCAAGTAACCCTTGGTGGCAAAGCTGCCGGCCTCAAAACGATGTTCACCGTTTTCTCCCTGAATACGCACAAAGCCGCCAATCGGAATGAGGTTAACCGACCAAACAGTGCCCTTCTTATCCTTCCAGGAAAACAACCGTGGTGGGAAACCGATACCGAATTCTTCTACAACCATGCCGGACTTCCGAGCAGCGGCAAAGTGACCCCACTCATGGGCTAAAACAAGAATCGACAGGAGAACAAGGAAAAGTAAAATGGTGCCAATCATACCGGGATAGTGTAGACCATCCATCACCTAAAAACAATCTGACCTGGAATAATTCAATCACTCCAACTAAATCTCGAAGATCTCATATCGGTGTGATTTTATATCCCGAACAATGCTCTCAATGTTCCTTTCGAGAACTTTTCTAAAGTCAGGATTATCTACGGTCATATTCGATCCGATCTGCTTATCTGTTTTCAACCGCAGCATAACTAAGATAGCTTTATCCGCATCGATCTGAATCAAAAAGATCACTCTTGCCGCTCCGCTCGGGGTAGTGATATATACTTTCTTTAAAAGCGTTCCAGCTTGCTTGCGAGAGCTCTTTATAGTCACACCCAAGCCTTCAAGAGATTTGCGTGCTGCAGCCTTGAGTATTTCAAAAGTGATCTTTCTGCTCAAAGACTCATATTCCTTAGCTCTAACCGTTGCTGCAATAAGCAGTTTCATGGCTTAAAGCTTTGCAGCGAGTCGACCAAGCGCATCCATTTTTTTCTGGATAGCTGGCGTGACCGACATAGTTTCCGATTCGCCGATCACAACCTGGGGTGATTTTACAAAATTCACCAAGGCATTCTTGATGATCAAGGTCAAAGGAATACCGAGTTTCTCGGCAGCCTTAACAGCTTTCCCCTTCAATTTGTCCTCGATCCTAATAGTGAGAGTCGTCATACATTTCAATTATATAGCACTAACGATGTTAGTGCAAACTATCTTCCTGCTACCCAACGGACCCACAGACGTTCCCGGCACAAAAATAAATACAAACTCCGCCAAATAAATGGGGAGTCTGTATTTACGTCACCTTGCGTGGGGTACTTTACCCAACAGGGTTAGAAATAGTTAATCATCAATCGGCGTCGCGGTCAAGCGATTTATCCGCCAATAATTTTCGCTACCTCATCACGCTTAGCCTGCATCGTCCCGTCATCGACAGCCTCAAGGTTCAGACGCAAAAGCGGCTCGGTGTTCGACATACGAACATTGAACCAGAACGTTGGGTAAGTGATGAGCAAGCCGTCGAGTTCCGACTGCTCACCTTCCGCGAAGTGCTCTTTAAGGCGAGCAATGGCGGCGAGTTTGTCTTCGACGTGAAAGTTGATCTCACCGGAGTGGGAGTATTTACGCAGTGGAGCAACTATTTCAGACAACTTTTTACCTTCGCGAGCCATTTCAGCCAACACGACCAGCATCGTGGCCACCGGAGCCTCGTAAACGCCTTCCGGCATGCTCATATAGAAGTGACCAGACGATTCACCAGCGAAAACTGCGCCAGTTTTGATCATAGCCTCCTTGATGAGCGCATGACCAACGCGAGTCACAACCGGCTTGCCGCCAGATTCCAAAATCATGTCTTCGGTGATCTTACCCGGACGAATGTCATAACAAATCGTGGCTCCCGGAAAACGTCTAAGCATCGCGCGAGCCACTAGACCTCGAATAATCGCCGGCTCAACAACCTCTCCCTTGTCATCCACGAAGAAAATACGGTCACCATCACCGTCGGTCGAGATTCCCACATCAGCACCGATCTCCGTCACCTTATGGCACAGGGCTTCGGTGTTCTCGGCTTTGAAAGGATCGGCTTCATGGTTTGGGAAGGTGCCATCGAGTTCCCAGAACATGCGCGTAATGTCGAACGAATATTTGTTGAAAGCTAAATCGAGATACTGCGCGCCCATGCCGTTAGCCGAATCAACAGCGATTTTGTAGCTTGGGAGGTCGCCAACTTCAGCGAAAGCAATTTCGGCTTCAACTTGTTTATCAGCGATACCGGTGACGATTTCGATCGTACCATCAAGGTCGGCAGAGCCGAGCTCTGCCTCTACGGCAACATCGAAATCCTCTTGCTCCATGATGTCCCCGATCGTTTGGATGCCGGTCTCGCCACTAATCGCAACTGAGCGAGCTCGCACCATCTTGAAACCGTTGTAAGCAGCTGGGTTGTGAGAAGCTGAAATCTGAATCCCACCATCAGCATCGACATGACTCACACCGAAATAAAAGCCTGGTGTTGATAACAATCCCATGCGAATGACGCGAGCGCCTTGGGCCACCAAACCTTTCACAACCTCAGCTTCGTACGGAATTGAACTTGGTCGCATATCGTAACCCACGGCGATCGTCGGAGCCTCTCCGCCAATCTCGCGGCGAATGAACGTCGCAAACGCTCGGCCTAAGTTGTAAGCAAATTCCGGAGTGATGTCCTTATCAACAAGTCCGCGGATATCGTAGGTTTTGAAGATGTGACGTGGAATTTTGCCCATAAGGACGGATAGAGACGGATTAGGACGGAGGTCTTACTTCACTGCATTCGCGATTAGGATATCAAGTAGCTGAGGAAAAGATAGTCCGGCCGCGGCGGCTGCTTGTGGCAGTAGACTCGTTTCAGTCAGGCCCGGCAAAGTATTGGTTTCGAGCACAACGAACCCCTTGGCGTCGAGCATGAAGTCGGTTCGCGAATAACTCCGACAGCCAAGAACGCGATGAGCGGTTAAGGCTAAGTCTTGAAGCTTAGCGATCTGTTTACTCGACAGTTTCGGCGGCGTGATCTCGAGACTCGCGCCTACAGTGTACTTCGAAGTGTAATCAAAAAGCTCGGCGGACTTGGGGATGATTTCGGTTGGCGGCAGGGCCACAATGTCGTCACCACGCTCAAGAACACCGCAAGTAAATTCGCGCCCCTCAAGACATTTTTGAATAAGTACACGTTCATCCCACTTAAACGCCTCGTCAACCGCCTTCACAAGCGCGGGTGCCGAACTCACCTTGGCGGCGCCAACACTCGACCCGCCAGACACCGGCTTCACAATCACCGGCCACTCCGCTTGCGGCGCTGACTTGCGTAGCTGCCAATCGGTCCTTGAAATAACAATCGACTCTGGCACTCGCAAACCATGCGCTCGAAAAATATCAGTCGACATCACCTTGTCCATAGCAACTGCCGAGGCGAGCACTCCCGAGCCAGTGTACGGAAGCTTGATCGACTCAAGCAAACCTTGCATTTTGCCATCCTCACCGAACGTGCCATGAAGAGCCAAAAGGGCGACCTCAAAATCCCGGAGCCGATCGAGTGCCTCGAGTAAACTAAGCTTTTTAGTGCTCTCCCCAAAGCGCCAGCTACCGGTGCGATCGATAAAAATCGGCTTAACGGCATACTTGTCAGTGGACAAGTTTTCAAGCATTTGGCGGCCGGTGGCCAGAGAAACTTCGTGTTCAGAACCGGGGCCACCCATGATCAAAGCAACTTTCTTCATACCTTAGCCAAATAAATGAATGGTCGCTTTGACATCTCCCCCTTAAGAACGTACGATTAGCCTAGCAAAGATTGTAATAACTGTCTTATGGCCACAATAATTGGCTTGGTACTCGCAGGCATCGCGGTTCTGATCCTTATTTGGGTCATTGGAGTTTACAACATGCTGATTCGTGGCCGCACCCGAGTCGAGGAAGGTTGGTCAGATATCGAGGTCCAGCTCAATCGCCGCTACGATCTTATTCCGAACCTCGTGAATACAGTGAAGGGCTACGCCAAGCACGAAGAAGGTGTCTTCACAAAAGTGACCGAAGCCCGAACTGCCGCCATGTCGGCCGCTACCCCTCACGATCACGCCATCGCTGAAAATCAACTGTCTCAGACCCTGAAATCTCTGTTCGCCGTGGCTGAGGCCTACCCTGATCTTAAAGCGTCTTCCAATTTCGCTCATCTGCAAACCGAGTTAGTTGATGCCGAAGATAAAATCCAGGCTTCCCGCCGCTTCTACAACGGCTTGGTCCGTCGCTTCAACACCGCCGTGCAAACTTTCCCTACCAACCTGATTGCCGGCTTGATTGGTTTCAAAACTTTCGACTTCTACGACGCTCCTGAGGTTGCTAACGCCGTACCTAATGTAGCCTTTTAGGGAGTAGGTTGTCGGGTGTAGGGAGTAGGGCGCGGTCCACCTACAACCCACCACCTGCGCCCTACAACCTGTAACCTATGTACGACCACATCGCCGCCAACAAACGTAAAACCTGGTTCTTGATCGTGCTCGTGGCTGCGATCATTGTAGGCCTGTCGGCACTCTACGGCTACATTCAAGGCATTGACCCGACGACCACTATTCTCATTGGAACGGTGATCGCCAGTGTCCACGCCTTGATTAGCTATTTCTTGTCTGACAAAATTGCGCTTGCGAGCAGCGGTGCCAAAGCCATCAAGAAACAAGATGCTCCCGAGCTCTGGAACCTGGTGGAAAACCTGTGTATCGCAAACGGCCAGCCCGTGCCCGCCATCTACATCATTAACGATGACAGCCCGAACGCCTTTGCTACGGGCCGTGATCCTGAGCATGCTTCGATTGCTTTCACAACCGGCATTATCAAAATTCTCGACAAACAAGAGTTACAAGGGGTAACTGCTCACGAGCTATCACACGTCAAAAATTACGATATTCGCGTCATGACCGTGGTCGTTGTTCTGGTTGGCGCCGTCATGCTCCTAGCTGACATCATGCTCCGCACCATGTACTTTGGCCGACGCGACGAACGCGGCAGTTCGACAGCCATCTTCGCCCTGATCGGCATCGTACTCGCTATCCTATCACCGCTCTTCGCTCAGCTCATCCAGTTGGCAGTTTCTCGTAGCCGAGAGTACTTAGCTGACGCCTCAGGCGCCATGTTGACCCGCTATCCTGAAGGACTGGCTCAAGCCTTAGAAAAAATCGCTCTTGCCGCCCGACCAATGCAAAATGCTAACCACGCTACTGCCCACTTGTTTATTGCTAACCCTTTTGGTAATGAACATAAACGACGGGCCTCTTTGTCGACCATGTTCTCGACGCACCCGCCTATGGAAGAACGTGTGCGCAGACTGCGAGACATGGGCCGTTAACCCCTCATTATCTCCCCCATTATCGGCAAGGGAGAGAAGTGACCTGATGAGCATATGAACGATATCCTGGATAAATTCACAAACCATTTAAAAGGTGTGCTCACCCGAGCCCTAGTTTTTGTTGTTGAGACCGGAGGAGAAACTATTTCTCCGACCCACCTCCTGTGGTCGCTCGGGATGCAACAAGGATCAATTGGGTCTGAGATCTTGTTTAAAGCCGGTCTCTCTAACGAGATCCTGAAAGGCTTGGTCGGACCTCAAGAAATAAAGGATCTACCCCCGCTCCCCAACGTTACGGGAGCTACACCACTCTTATCTGAAGACTCAAAGAAGGCCGTTGAGAAAGCTGTCTTATCCGCGAGCATGCACGAGCATCGCTACGTAGGTACCGAACACCTCTTGTTTGGCTTACTCCAGACCCGCACTCCAGAAATTAGTCAGTTCCTCACCGGCCAGAGCGTCAATCCCGACACGCTCTACGAACACCTCAACACCGTCTTTAAAACCACCGCTCAATTCCCAGACTTCCCTCGACCGTCAGAAATTACCAAACCCAACGCTCAGCCGTGTGAGGAATGCGGAGAAATTCATGATAAGCATGAGCACGCGGACGAAAAATCGGCGCTTGAATTCTTCACCACTGAACTTACGGCACCGGATCACGTGAAAAAACTCGATACCCTGGTCGGCCGCGAACATGAAATTGATCGCTTGGCCGCAGTCCTGTCGCGTCGTACCAAAAATAATCCCTTGCTTTTGGGCGAACCAGGCGTAGGCAAGACCGCGATCGTGGAAGGCTTGGCCAAGCGAATCGCGAGCGGTCACGTACCGGCCACGCTCCAAGGCCGTCGCATTTTCGCGCTCGACATGGGCTCTTTGATTGCCGGCACCATGTATCGCGGTGATTTTGAAGGACGATTAAACGATGTACTTGAAGAAGTTCGCGACATGAAAAACGCCATTTTGTTCATTGATGAGATGCACACCATCGTAGGCGCTGGCGCAACCACCGGATCACTCGATGCCGCCAATATCCTAAAGCCCTCATTGGCGCGCGGAGAACTCCGCTGTATTGGCGCAACCACCCACACTGAATACAAAAAACATATCGAACTTGATCCGGCTTTAGCTCGACGTTTTGCTCCGATCAATGTCGACGAGCCAACAACCGCCGAAACCCTCAGTATTCTCAAGGGCTTGCTCCCACGTTACGAAGAACACCACGGTGTGAGTTTTGCCCCAGGCACGCTCGACCTGATCGTTGAACTAACCGCAAGACACATCCCTGGTCGCCAATTCCCGGATAAAGCTATCGATCTACTCGACGAAGCTGGCGCTGCCGCCCAATCAAACAAACACACCAACCGAGGACGAGATGAGCTCACCGTCAAGGTAGAAGAGCTGACAAAAATTAAACACGAAAAATCGGCCGCCGTGGCTACCGAGCATTTTCCGGACGCGCTTGGTCTTAAGGCTGCCGAAGAGCAACTCAATAAAGACATTGAACGTCTAGAGCGTGAACGCGCCAAACAAGAAAAGACTATCATCGATCCCGCGATCATTTTACGAGTAGCCTCACGCATGACCGGCGTACCGCTTGAAAAACTCTCAGCCAATGACACGGAGAAACTTCGCGGGTTGTCTGAGCGCCTTGAGAAGCACGTAGTCGCCCAACCTCAGGCTATCGCAGCCGTGGCCGATGCCGTGCGCCGCGCCAAACTTGGTATCTCGCGCGAAGGCAAACCGCTAGCCTCATTCTTGTTCGTTGGTCCTTCCGGAGTTGGTAAGACCGAACTTGCTAAGGCACTCGCCAAAGAAGTCTTCGACGACCCAAAGGCCCTGATTCGTCTCGACATGAGCGAATTCGCTGAAGGCTTCGCGGTGAGCAAACTTGTGGGCTCGCCGCCGGGCTATGTTGGCTTCCGCGAAGGCGCCAAACTGACCGACGCCGTGAAAAATCGCCCGCACTCGGTCATTTTGTTCGACGAATTCGAAAAAGCCCACGGTGACGTCCACAATCTCCTCCTCCAGGTACTCGACGACGGCATTCTGACTGATGCCACCGGACAAACCATCAGCTTCCGTAACAGCATCATCATTCTCACCACTAACGCCGGACGTGAACGTTTTGATCGCGGTGAATTAGGCTTCGGAGGAGCAAAATCAGGCCCGCCAAATGCGCTCGACCTGCGTCCGCTCTTAGAAGACCATTTCAAACCCGAGCTTTTGAACCGCATTAATCGTGTGGTTGTCTTCCAGCGACTGGTTGAGAAAGATCTCTTGCAAGTAGTGAAGCGCGACCTAGCCGAGCTTAGCCAACGCCTCAAAAAGCGTGGATACGTCGTAAAAACCGAGGCTGCTGCTGCCCAAGCCCTGGTTAAATCGATCAATCCTAAATTCGGAGCTCGCGACGTACGACGGGTGGTTGAAGAGCACATTGAGCAGCCACTGGCGGAACTCCTCCTCAAACGCACGACCAAGAGTAAAAAAGCTTACAAGGTCAGCGCAGCCAAAAGCGGCACAATCTCCATTAGTTAGTTACGAAAAAACGAGCTCAAGGCTCGTTTTTTCGTGCTATAATTTGGCCGTATGGCAGCAGGAGTCGCGATCAAGGACCTAAACTCAACCGACACCCGGGCCACGCTTCAGGCTGCCAAAAAAACCGAAGCCAAACGTCGCTTGCAATCCCCCGCTCGATCCGGCTTCATGGGCGGCCTCGGAGGTAAGCGAGCACAAACCGTAATGCTCGGTGCAGCTCTCTCTGGAGCTCCCGGAAATTTTGACCATCTCCCCACACCGGCCGCTCACACTTACTCAATGACTGACCAAGATCAATCAGACGAAACCGATACAGACGATTCGACACCAACAACTGCTGGCGAAGAGTATCAAAAAGCCTTCCAGAGCCGACGGATCAGTCACCAGATTGGGGGCGCAGTTGGACTCGATGTTGGCCATCGCTCGGGCAGCGAAGATACTTCAGAATTAGAGCAGATCCAACAGAACACGGCCGCGCAAGAAGCAGAAGCTCTCCAGAATAACCAACAAGGCATAGACACACGTTCAAGCGCTGCCAAACGCGCTGCGCGACATGCCATACAAAAGTCTGGACTCGATGAGGGCGTGAAAGCCGTACAAGATGCTGTCCAAAAAGAGCTGGGAAGTTTGGGGATGAATTTGTTTGGCGATGGCGTCATAGGCGCTGACGCCATAGGTGAAGACTTTTACGTGAGCCAAGGGGTGGTGTTTGTACAACGTAATCTTCAAGCTGCCAGAACCATCCTTTCGCCCGTCCCACCGTCGGTCGACGAGATGACGAGCGTACAAGACATCCCCGTTCAGGCTGTTGAAAAGGGCCTCGATTTCTTCATACCTCGGTTTGCGCTCTACAGTATGGCTGGCATGGCTGGCATCCTAGGCTTTATTTTGCAATGGTTCATCATTAGCGCCGCCACCATTGTCCTAACCGGTCTCGTCTTGCTCATTTCCTCAGCCTATAACCTCTGGGAGAACCCTCTAACTTCGATCTGGACACTTTTCCGCGCCCAGGCCGGGCTTTAGCTTATGACCGAAAAACAACAAATGGTGCTCAAAATTGTTGGCCTCATAGCCGTAGCCGGACTTATGGGTTTAACTCTGTATTTTATGATCTTCGGAGGCAACGGCCCGAGCCTTGCTCCGCCAGCTTCCGAACCCGATGCGCTACCTGGCGGTGGCCTGCCTACCGCTGGTCAGGGCTCACCAACCCCTGGAGACGCTGGCGATACTCCTAGCGGACCGGGCACTTTAGAATCTTCTCCAACGGCCAACGGCGGCATTACTACCACGACACTTCTCACCACCGCCGGCGTGCTCCAACCGACCGTCACAAGCAACGGCACCGTAGCCTATTACGACCCACGTGATGGCAAATTCTATACTATCGACGCCGACGGCAATGTTGTTCTGCTTTCACAAAGCACTTTCCCTTCAGCAGACAGTGTCGTCTTCTCGCAGCACGCCGAGTCGGCGGTGATTGAGTTCCCTGATGGCAGTAATGTTGTTTACGATTTTCTGGCCGGTACACAAACAACGCTTCCCTCTCACTGGGAAGAGTTCTCTTTCTCGGATGATGGGAGTGAAATTGCCACAAAGAGTCTAGGTACCGATCCCTCAAATCGCTCTCTGATCATTACCTCAGCTGACGGCTCGCAGGCGCAGGTCGTGGCTGCCCTCGGTTTTAGCGATAACTTGGTCGATGTCAACTGGTCACCTGATGGCAACGTGCTCGGCTTTTCAAGAACGGGTTCAAGCGGCAGCGCCTTTGGCCAAAACGAGGTTTATCTAATTGATGCAAACGGTGAAGCGTCTGGTGTGCTCATTGTGAACGGTACAAACTTTAAAAATATCTGGTCACCGGACGGAGCCAACATTCTCTATTCGGTGGCGGACGCCGGCGACGACTACCGAGCCAGTCTCTGGTACGGCGATGCTGCCGGTGATCGAACCGGTAACACTCGTCTTAGAATCAGCTTGAAAACAACGGCCGATAAATGCACCTTTGCCTCAAGTACAGTGGCCTACTGTGGCGTTCCCCTCGAAATGCCCTCAGGCGGCGGCTCAGCTCCGTCGCTCATCATTTCTCCCGATCACCTTTACCGTATCGATCTCCCCTCCGGACGCTCAAGTCTGGCAGCAATCCCCGCTCAGACTACCAAAATGTTCAATCTCAGCGTTTCAGACGATGGTAATGAGCTCTATTTCACTGACGCGCAAGGTCGGCTTAACCTCATTCAACTCGACTAGCTATGCGGTATTTCTGGCACTTCCTTGTAGGAGCTAGCGTAATCGTTGTCTTTATTATTCTGTTTTTCTCGTTCTCGCTCGGCGTGAAAGATAAGATCAGCTTTACCGATAACGTGACTCTCACGGAACCCACCATCACTATTGCTGATCCAAGTCTAGGTTCAGCCACGGCACCGGTAACTATCGTGAATTTCGGCGACTACCAGTGTGAAAGCTGCGCTCAACTGGAGATGAGTTTGGTGGCGCTCCGGGCCGAATACACGGATAGCCTCCGGATCGTCTGGAAAGACATGCCCAACACCTCTCA
>JBBUCB010000038.1:10515-13942 GCA_038058005.1 Patescibacteria group bacterium
GATGCCGTGGCCGCCGTCTTCGGCGGCGGTGAAGACCCCGCCCTAACGGAAGCAATTTACGCTGACTGTCCGGGAGCGGCTGACCCGGTCGCGACACCGGTCAGAGATGCGCTCCTCCCTAACCTCAACGTAAAAATTCCTGGCCTGTGTGACGACAAGGGTATCTGTTGGAAGGGCATAGCTAATGACATTAAGGGCGACTATTACGAGAGTAACCTGATCGGGCTCTATGTCGAAGCCGTCTACACTTATCTCCTGACAGCGGCAGCTATCATTGCCGTCACCATGATCATGATTGGCGGCCTGCAATACGCTACGGCGCGGGGCGACACCAAGCAGGTTGAGCACGCCAAAAAACGCATTAGCAGTGCCGTAATGGGCGTCATCCTCTTACTACTCGCCTATAATATAGCCTTCATCATCAACCCATCAACAACCACGTTTCGAACGTTATCAATACAGACCATTGACACCATTCGTATCAATAAAGACTTAGACGGTCCGGATGGCTTAGCTTCCATTCACGGTGGACCCGGACCGTGGACAAACTTAAAGCCCCCTTACCTCGACATCGTGACCGCAGCCAAGGCCGGAGGAACCTGCGAAATCCCAGAGGGCTTAGCCTCTCCGATCGGACCGCAAACTCCCGGGGTACTCCCAAACCAAGGCAACCATCACTGGTACGACAAGGGAGCAAATGGCGACTTCACCAAGATCTTCATGCTCGATTGGGCGTCTAGCTGGGGCACTGAAATCCTAGCTCCGTTTAACGGAACTGTGACCTATGAAAAAAGTACCCGTGTAAATAAATGCGGCAACAAGATCACTCTCAAGGGTTCGAATACCACCGTCTATATTTGTCACGTAAAAGACTTCCTCGATGCCGAGGGGAATCCTATCACCGGTTCTGTTGTCCAAGGACAGGTTATCGGCCACGTGGGTGGCGAGTGTTGCGCCGCTTCGGATGCTCCTAATAACGGCTACGTCACCAGTTGCGACGTAGCGGGCACCGCCTGTGACCCGAATAGTTCTGCGAGCTGTACTTGTCAGCCAATTGAACAAGCTGGCAATACTACCGGTCCTCACGTCCACCTCACTATGGACAAAGGACCAAGCAATATTTTGCACTGCCTTAAATAAATCGATCCCTAAGCCTGTGAAGATACTCATCATCTCACTCCTCACGCTCTTCAGCCTGACTCCAAGCTTAGCTTTGGCTGACGCTGGTGGAGCAGGACAAGGCGTCATTGACAATGGCGAGATCGATGCCTGTAGCAGCTTTAATTGTGCCTGCAGTTGGCGCGGCAATTTTCTTGGCAACGATCCAGAGCCAACCAGCGCCATGGAATGCACCTCGTCGTGTCTCGGCATAATCGCAATCTACAATTCCGGGGGTGATCCCATGATTGATTCTGAAATTGATGCCGATTATCAATGCCTGGGCGAAGGGGGTCAGGTTATTAACGACTTCAGCCGGCTCCCGCCCGCCAGTACCCCGATTCGTGATCCTCTGATCCCCAACCTTAACGTCAAAATTCCTGGTTTGTGTGATGAAAAAGGGGAATGCTGGAAAGACGTTACTAACGACATCTTGGATGGCGTCTATACAAGCAACCTGCTCGGCTCATATATCAAGGCTGTTTATGGCTATCTTTTGCTGGCTGGGTCTATTATTGCCACCACCATGCTCATGATCGCCGGCCTGCAATACGCTACGGCGCGGGGCGACACTCATCAGGTTGAGACGGCAAAAAAACGGATTGGTAATGCCGTAGTCGGAGTCATCATCCTGCTTCTTGCTTATAACATCGCCTTCATTATCAACCCATCAACAACCACTTTCAACTCCCTCAGTCTTCGCACTGTTCCCAAATTGCCTCCAGAAAATCAATTTTCTCCCATCGGTAGTGAAGCCATTGCCTGCACAGCTTCCGGTAAGGACCTTTACGGGGTAAACGATTTTCAAGACTGCATGCTCGATACCTATGGTGCCTACGAGATAGATGTTGAGCTTGTAAATATTGAATACCGCGGGCGGACATATCAGGTGAATGCTTTAGCAGCCAAAGACTTTGCCGCCGCCTTTCAGGCTATCGAAGACTCGGGGGTCGACTATGATATCACCGTCGATCCGGCAGGGGGAACCTTCAACTGGCGCTGTAATAAGAACGCTCCACAAGCTCTCAGTCCCCACTCTTGGGGAACGGCTATAGATATCAACCCGGCTCAAAATCCTAACTGTCCGGTAGGCTGCCAAGATACCGACGGAGCCACTTCATGCTCGTGCGTCTCTGAACCGGGTTGCGTACAGCAATGTCAGACAAAAACCTACGACCTGCCTCAAGAGGTCATAGATGCCTTTGAAAATAATGGCTTTGCTTGGGGAGGTGATTGGACAAGAGCCGTTGACTACATGCATTTCACCTACATTCGCGGCTGCGGTGGGGGTTAATTTCTTGCCGGCCTCAGAACAATACGGTAGTTTGTAAGGAAACTATGTACTCCTGTTCCCACTGCGATACTCAACACTTGAAGTGGACGGGCCGTTGCACTGAATGCGGACAATGGGGCACCATTCTTGAAGACGGCGGTCAAACGCCGTCTTTAGGTTCAAAAAAGACATCATCAGCCAAAGCCGCACCTGTTCTTCCGCTATCCAACGCTGCTGCCACCCAAACAAAACACATCCCCACCGATCTAGCCGAGCTGGATCGGGTACTTGGTGGTGGACTCGTTCCAGGATCGGTGACGTTACTCGCTGGGGAACCAGGTATTGGAAAATCGACGATCGTTGCTCAACTCGCAGATACCTTTTCTCGCCGGTCCTCGGGCAAGACGGCATATTATGCGTCCGGAGAAGAATCCGAAGGTCAAGTAAGGCTACGTTTTGAACGGCTTGCCATCGAGCCCAAACACATCGCCTTTTCAAATACCGTCGACGTACCCGCTATCATTTCGGCTGCTCAAAAACTCGACCCGAGTTTGGTCATTGTCGATTCTATCCAAACCATGATGACTTCCGAAGCCGATGCCTTCCCTGGCACCCCTACCGCGGTGCGCGCTGCTACTTCCGAGCTCATCGGCTACGCCAAAACCTCAGGCGTTCCCGTCCTCATTATCGGCCAAGTTACCAAAGAAGGCTCAGTCGCTGGCCCGAAGACGCTTGAGCATCTGGTCGACACGGTGCTCACACTTGAAGGCGATCCTGAATCTGCCTATCGCATTCTTCGAGCCTCAAAACATCGCTTCGGCAGTACTGAAGAAGTCGGCGTCTTTGAGATGACCGAAAAAGGCTTGATCACGGTTGAGAACCCTTCGGCCCGTTTCTTAAAAGAACGTGTCCCAGGCCCTGGATCAGTCGTCACCTGTGTCATGGAAGGATCACGACCGTTCCTGGTTGAGATTCAGGCCCTGGTCGACAAAACAT